>JADGAW010000205.1 GCA_015231815.1 Nitrospinota bacterium | reverse complement strand
TTATTCCAGAGTTCTTTGCTGTCCAGTTTGCACCTGAGTCTTCACTCTTCACAACCCCCGCAAAGTTGTCGGTAACATACATCGTTGTTGAAGAATTTGGGTCTATCCGAATATCATATCCAAGCCCTCCAATGGGACCCCCAGTGCTTGTCCATCCAGCAAAAACAGGATTGTTTATAAGAAGACCTAAGAGGAGGAAAAGTATTATTTTTTTCATCTTGCTCAAGATTAAAGGTATAAAACAGATTTTAAAGCTTTACTTCCTTCTCTGCAAGAATGTATTCAAATTTTTCTGGAAATTTCCCTTCAATCCATGTGGCAAAGGTTTTTCTTATAAGAAGTTTTGCTTTAATTGAGACTTTACCCTCTTTTGGTAATGAGAAACCATATTCCGAGATATCTGTGGCTCCTGAAGGAATTCTTGTGTCCTTCATCATATTTGCCGGACGCCAATAAGGTTCTGGATAGATGGAATGAAATCTGGCAGAGGTTTTTCCCGATGGATAGCCTCTTCTTGAAACAAAGAGCTTGGCAAAACCTTTGCCCGGAGAGCCTGCAAGCCCTCCACTATTTCCCGCCCAATCAGGATTTGATTCTCCGGAAAGTTGTTTGAGCAATGTTCCATCGCTTTTTGTCGCAGTGATTGTCAGAAGCATATTTCTCATGGGACTTCCGGTAGGGAGGAAATGTCCTGTTCCTTTGTTGTGTATTTTAGCTGTTACCATTACTTCGTCTCCATTCTTCTTAACTTCCAGAATAAGTTCCACCGCTTTTTTCATAAAAGGAACATTATTAAATCCTTTAAAGGAATGTGATGCAATAGTTGAGGGCTTCCTGATAAGTCCACCTTCCTATATTTTGGCAAAATGATTTAAATTCCCCTCAGGTTTCATATGGCAATCCTGACAGGTTTCCCCTTTTTTAGCCGATGGACTTAATACCCACTCGTCAAAAGAAGTGTAAACCTTATTCCCCCAAAATTTACCACTGTGACAAGGAGCACAAATAATACTTTGACTATGCAAAGGACTAAAAGAATCGGGACCAGGAAACACATCATCCAAGGGCCCAAAAAACTGTTTTCCCCCTATCGGTGGTCTTGTAAACTCCATAGAAAGCACACCGGGACGACCGCCCATTGTATCGTGGAATGCTCCTGTTATTTTGTGGCAAAAATCACAAAAAATTCCTTCCTTATCAATATTCGTTGCTTCCATGAGGTTTGAACCAAAGGGGTCTTTTAGAGCCATAGCAGGGACATGACATGCAACGCAGGTTCCGTTGGATTGGGGAAAATCATTTTTAAAACCAAGCCCTTTTTTAAACGGTATTTCGTTTTTTACTCCAGAAAAAAGAGTAATAAAAACCGGATTGACTGCTGCAAGAGAATGAGAACTTTTCGCCCATTGACTATGAAGTTCTGGATGACATGATTTACATGGTTTTATTTTTACTTCAAGTGAACTTTCTATCGAATGAGGAGGAGTCCATTGATACTCTTTATGGTCAATGTTATCAACACTTTTTAACATCAATTGGTAATTGTTTTTTACTGCTCTTAACTTTTCCCCGCCGTTAAAATAGTTTTTTTTACCTGCGGTAATAAATCCATCATTCAGGAATGCTATTCCCTCTACCTGAAAAGCTCCTTTATCATCGGTAAGGGTATAGTCAGTTGTCGCCTGAATTCTAACTCTGGCTCCTTCAACTGCCTTTCCCGCTTCATCTATTACAATTCCATAAATAGTACGGTGGGAAAACGATAAAACGGTTATGAAGAATAAAAACGTGAAACAAATCAGAACATATATCTTTGGAGAGGAAAAACCAAATTTTTTATTAGTCACACCTGAAAAAGAAAGAGGAATAAAAGGAGAAGAAATAAACAACCGTTTCATTAAAACAAACAATTGTTTTCATGCTAAGTTTTTGAGTGAACTTTCAGGTAAATTACCGGAACAAGAACAAGGCTTACCAGCATAGAAAATGAAAGACCGGACACTATAGTCACCGCAAGGGGTTGCAACATTTCAGCACCCTCCCCTAAACCGAGGGCGAGGGGAATCATCCCAAAGACTGTTGTAAGAGTTGTCATGATAATCGGTCGCAACCGCAAACGAGCTGCTTCAATAATTGCATAAACTGTTTCTCTCCCTGTTTCCCGTACTATTTCAATATATTCCACCAAAACAATTGAGTTATTGACCACAATTCCCGCAAGCATTATTGTTCCCAACCAAACAGGCATTGAGATGGGAAGTCCGGCAAAAATCAAACCAATTGCAACGCCAATTACTGCAAAGGGAACACTCAACATAATTACCAGCGGGTTTCTTAAAGACTCATATTGCACCGCCATAACCACAAAAACAAGAAAGAGAGCCAATAAGAGGAGAATCGTCGTGAGCTGTTGACCTTCCTGTAAGGTTTCTTTTGCTCCACCATCGTAAATACTATATCCATGAGGAAGTTTAAGTTTTTTTAATGCAGTATCTATTTCACCCAAAACCGTTCCGAGATCACTTTCACCCATAACTGAAGCCGTTACTTCAACAATTCTCAGTTGATTGTCCCGTAGAATCTTTGCTGGTGATTGAATGAGCTGAACTGCTGCAATATCACCAAGATAAACTGCCTGCCTGTCTTTGGTGGCAGGAAAGAGCAAAATAGACTCCAAATCCTGAGGGTTGGATGCAACAACTCTTGGCAACCGTAACCGGACATCATAGCTTCGGTCATTATCAATAAAATCTGTTACAACCATACCTTCCAGAGCAATTTGCAAAGCAGTTGAAATGTCTTCCACATCATATCCCAAGACAGCAGCACGGTCACGGTCAATTTCAATAGCAATTTCCTGGTACTGTTCCTCAAGGGAATGCATAACATTTCGTAATCCTTTGATATTTTTGAGAGTTAAGCTTACTTCTTCAGCAATTTCTTCAAGCTTGTTTATTGAAGGTCCCTGAATGCGCAAACTAATATCATCCTCCCCTTTATTGGTTTTTATTCCACGAATTCCCCTAATTCTCATAAGAACCTTTACCCCGGGAAGCTGGAGGTTTGCGATTTCTTCGTTCATTTTATCCACCCAATCATGGCTACTAAAGTTTCTCTGAGAAACGGGAATAAGTTGAACATCTATTGATGTTTTATTGGGAACTTCCCTTTGAGTTCGACCAAAAATTCTGCCTCCAACAAGGGAAAAAACATGTTCCACTTCAGGCTGTTTGCTGAATAAATCCTCTATTTTTTTAACACTTTCGTCCATTTGATCCAGGGTAAGCCCAGGGTCAACGGTAATGTTTACCGACACCCTTCCATCATCCATATTGGGAAGAAATATTTGATTGGAGCTTAAGAAAAAGGGAACTGTAACAGCAAGAGTAACAATAAATACAGCAATAACTATTAAAGGACGTTTAAGAAGTTTTTCTACGATGCTTTGATAAAAATCCTGTAGCTTTTCCATAGTAGTATCGACAAAGGTTCTTAAACTACTCTTAGAGGAATTATTTATCGAGGAATCTTCAGGTGAAATCCCTTGTGAGTCGAGCTCAGAAAAAGTTCTACCTCCTCCCCGAAATGATTCTTTGAGGGAAATTTTTACCTTAGCTGCAAGAGATGGAACAAGAGTCAATGCAATTACCATTGAAGAAAAAATTGCAGCAGAAATAGTAAAAATAAGTTCACGAAAAAGGAGTCCGACAAGCCCGCCAATAAAGAGAAAGGGCAAGACAGCGGCAAGATTGGTGCTGGTAGAGGCAACAATTGCACTGTTAACTTCTGCCGCAGCATGAACCCCTGAATCCTCGCCACTCTCCCCTTTTCTTTGATGACGATAAATGTTTTCCATCATGACAATGGTATTATCAACCAGCATTCCCACCCCAAGAGCAAGTCCCCCAAGGGTCATAATATTCAGTGTCAAGCCACCCATTGCCATCAGGATAAAGGTAACCATTACCGCAATGGGAATTGCCGAACCAATAATGAGGGTTCTTTTGAGATTGCCAAGAAAAATATAGACAACAATCATTGCCAATAGTGCACCACTTAAAGCAGCCAAGGTTGAGTTATTAAGAGCGTTTCTGATATATACAGACTGGTCTGAGACACTTTTTACTTCAATATCATCGGGGATAAGGTTTTGTTGCTTTAGCCATTCAAGTCTTTTATTTACAACATCCACCACCGCTACGGTATTTGCCGTAGGCTGTTTTTGAATTGACATTTTTATTCCGGGTGCGCCGTTTAAGCGAACCCGCAGTCGTTCATCCTCATGAGTATCAATAACTTCAGCAACCTCCTGAAGTCGAATAATATTTCCGTTCCTTAACTGAAGGGGGAGATCTGCTATTTTCTCAACTGAGGTAAAACGCCCGCTTATTCTTCCTGAAATTTCCTGCTGGGTCA
>JADGAW010000204.1 GCA_015231815.1 Nitrospinota bacterium | reverse complement strand
AAATTTACTCTTTGTATTAATCGAGATACTTTTCTTGAAGCAGTGCTTTTGTGGAGAATTCCTTTAGACTTTAACTTATCAATGGCTCTGACTGCTTCCTTTGTAAGACTATCAAGGTTATCTTTTTCGTTATTCTGAATAGCAGTCATTACATTTTTAACCGTAGTTTTTACCTGACTCATTGCAGCTCGGTTTCTTAATCTTCTTTTTGCAGTTTGTACTGTTCTTTTCTCAGCAGAAGATTTTGCTTTTTTTTCTTTTTTATCGCTCATGTATTACTCCTTAGATTTTTCCTCTTTTTTTAGTTCATTATCAACAAGAGAGATTATAGACATGGGGGCATTATCACCTCTTCTGAACCCTGTCTTATAAATTCTGGTGTATCCTCCTGGTCTGGTCTTATATTTTGGACCAATTTCCTTGAAAAGTTTCTTAACAGCCTCTTTTTCCTTTAGCAGCTTTGTTACTTTTCTGTAATTAAGAAAGGTTTCTTCTTTCGCAGAAGTAATAAGAGGTTCAATGTATCTTCTTAACTCTTTTGCCTTTGGCAATGTAGTTTTAATACTGCCATGTTTGATCAGAGCTGTTGCAAGACTCTTAAACAGCGCATTTCTTGGTGCTGACTTTCTCCCAAACTTTCTTCCTGCCTTAAGATGTTTCATTCTTATTCTCCTTCTGATTCACCGTTTTTTCTTCGGCGTTCCATTGCTTCTTTATATTGATTACTTGTTTCTTCATCAATTGTCATATAAAGAGAAAGGTTCATCTGCTCAAGTAATTCTTTAATCTCGTTGAGAGACTTTCTTCCTAAGTTTTTTGTTTTGAGCATTTGGTCATCAGTTCTGGTAACCAACTCATATAGTGTATTTATCTGTGCATTTGCCAGACAGTTAGAAGCTCTTACGGAAAGTTCTAAATCAGCTACATTTTTCAGTAACATGCTGAGCATCTTAGATTTCTTTTCCGGTGATTTTGACTCTACTTTTTCTTCTGAATCATCAAAATTAATAAATAACTGGACATGATCTTTCATTATTTTAGCTGCATGAGCTAAAGCGTCTTCAGGACTAACACTTCCATCAGTATTAATTTCAACGATGAGTCTTTCGAAGTCAGCAGATTGACCAACAAATGTTTTTTCAATATTAAAAGTAACACTTTCTACCGGAGAAAAACATGCATCTATTGGAATAAAGTCTGCCGGCATTCCCGACTGAGCAGTTCTTTCGGCAGGTTCATACCCTCTTCCCCAATTAACGAGAAGCTCAGCATTGAACTCAATATCATCAGTAAGTGTTACCAACTTTAATTCAGGGTTAAGAATTGTTACTCCTTCAGGAACAATAATATCTGCTCCGGTAATTTCTCCTTTGCCTTTCTTTTTTACCTTAAGTACCGTTGGTTCAGTTACTTCCATTTTAATTCTTAACTCTTTCAGGTTAAGAATGACATCCATTACATCTTCCTGAACGCCTTTCATTACGGAAAACTCGTGATTTACTCCTTCAACTCTCACGCCAGCAACTGCAACTCCTTTAATAGAAGAGAGAAGAAATCTTCGTAAAGAGGTACCAATGCTTTGGGCAAAACCTTTTTCCAAAGGTTCGGCAATGAACTTTCCAAAACTTGCCGTTAATGATTCCCTATCACATTCCAATTTTTTGGGGGATGTAAGGCCATGCCAACTTTTATTCATATATATATCCTCCAGGGATTCTGTAGTTTATGGGGGTTAACAGATATGGTTATTTAGAGTAAAGCTCAATAATGAGTCTTTCCTCGATATTAATATCAGTAATATCATCTCTTTCAGGTAATCGAACAACTTTTCCCTGATTTTTTTTATTATCGTACGTCAGCCATGGAACAATAGTCTTGTCCGTCAAATCCTTCACCCTATTGGTAAAGAATTCAGACTTTATAGTGTCCTTAACAACTTCAATCTCATCTCCATCAGAAACTTTGAAGGAGGGAATATTTGTTCTTACTTTATTAACCAAAACGTTACCATGCAAAACAAACTGTCTTGCCTGATCACGGGAAGAAGCCAGTCCCAAGCGATATACAACATTATCAAGTCTGAGTTCCAACATTCTCAAGAGGTTTGTTCCTGTTACCCCTTTTTGGTTATCAGCTTTTTTAAAGTAGTTTCTGAAATGTTTTTCAAGAACTCCATATATTCTTTTTACTTTTTGCTTTTCTCTTAACTGAACGCCATAGTCAGATATCTTAAATCGACCTTTTCCAGCAGTACCAGGAGCCCAAGGTCTTTTCTCGAAAGAACATTTTGCAGAGGCACATCGAGCACCTTTTAAAAAAAGCTTAGTCCCTTCACGTCTGCATAGCCGACAAACTGAACCTCTATATCTTGCCAATTTTTTCTCCTTTTATACGTTAAACTCTTCGTCTTTTGGATGGTCTGCAACCGTTATGGGGAACAGGAGTAACATCCTTAATCATTATCACACTCAGCCCGGAAGACTGTAACGTCCTTATAGCTGATTCTCTTCCCGCCCCTGGTCCTTTAACCAAAACGGAAATCTTTTTTACACCATATTCTTTTGCTTTTTTAGCAGCCTGTTCTGCTGCAAGCTGTGCAGCATAAGGAGTTGCTTTCCTCGAACCTTTATAACCGGCAGTTCCTGCACTTGACCAGGACAACACATTTCCACTGTTATCTGTGATAGTAACAATCGTATTGTTAAAGGTTGAGAATATATGCCCAATTCCAACCTCAATTGTTCGTTTTACCTTAGAAATCTTTTTAGCTTTTGCCATAACCTTATATCAATCCGTTTTTATTATTTAACTGCTTTCTTTTTACCAGCAACTGTTTTCTTAGGACCTTTTCGTGTCCGAGCATTTGTAGAAGTCCTTTGACCTCTTACCGGCAAACCTTTTCGATGCCTTGTTCCTCTGTATGAACCGATATCAATCAGACGCTTTATGTTGTATGCAATTTCTCTCTTGAGGTCACCTTCAACAACAAAGTTTTTTTCAATTTCACCTCTTAAGAGGTTAATTTGTTCATCGGTTAAATCCTTTGTTCTTATATCTTCAGAAATACCGAGTTTTTTCAAAATTTTTACTGAAGCACTTCGACCCAAACCAAAAATATAGGTTAAAGATACTACGATTCTTTTACCTGTTGGAATATCAACTCCTGCTATCCTTGCCATTATCCTTGCCTCTGTTTATGTTTAGGGTTCTGACAAACCACCATCACAACACCTTTTCGTTTAATAACCTTGCATTTGTCACACATGGGCTTAACTGATGCTCTTACCTTCAATTTACGACTCCTTATTTATAGCGATAAATAATTCTTCCACGGCTTAAATCATAAGGAGACAACTCCATTTTGACCTTATCACCAGAAAGTATCTTTATATATCTCATTCTCATCTTACCCGAAACATGCGCAAGAACTTTATGCCCATTTTCAAGCTCAACTTTAAACATAGCATTTGGGAGCGGTTCAAGAACCGTTCCGTCAATTTCGATAGCTTTCTCTTTTATCATGAAGCCTCGCCCTTATTTTTTAGAAAGTTTTCCTAAATAAAATAGTCAACTCTCTAATAAAAAAGCTGGTAATTATATCATCAGTAAAAAAAAACTGCAACAATTATTTTAAAATTAACACGGTTTTATTCAGTCAATAAAAAACAGGGCTCAGTAAATAGTGAAATATCGTGAAAATCTGGTTGAAAAATGCTCCTCCTACCCCGCAATTAAGTCTGGACCGGAAAAAGCCTTTACCTCTACTTCAACGATTTCTCCCTCCTGAGCCTCAACTTCCTGAAGGATTATTTCTCCGTCAATGTCTGGAGACATTTGAGAGGTTCTGCCGGTAACAATCATTTCATCCTCCCGAAAGCCATCAACAATTACCTTGATTTTTTTTCCAACAGACTTTTGATTAATTTCTTTTATCTTTTCATCAACGATATCCATAAGAATATGGGCTCTTTCCTCTTTTTCCTTCGATGAAACAGTATCTTTATACTTATACGCATCACTTAATTCTTCATGAGAATATTGAAAAATTCCTACCCGACTAAAATTCCATTCATCAATAAATTGAGAAAGCTCATTGAATTCTTTCTTTGTCTCACCGGGAAAGCCTGTGATAAATGCAGTTCGAATAAAAGGTGACTGAGAGTAACGGTTTATGTTTTCCAGTATTATCTTTATATCTTTTTTTCTTTCCTGCCGTGCCATCTTCTTCAAAATGGTATCAGAGCAATGCTGAAAGGGAATATCAAAGTAATCCGCCACCTTCTCAGAACCAGCAATGAACTTGATTAAATCTTCTGAATAAAATGTAGGATAGCCATACAAAATACGAATCCACTCCAATCCATCAACCTTCTCCAACGTTTCCAGAAGTTTTATGAGTCCGTTTTTAAGTTTTAAATCAAAGCCGTACATCGTGGAATCCTGAGCAACAAG
>JADGAW010000203.1 GCA_015231815.1 Nitrospinota bacterium | reverse complement strand
AAACTTTAATGCGGGAGAGTATCATGAATGGCAAAGTTGAGAATCGAAGTTTAACAACATTTTTTTCCTTTTTTTTGATTACCTTATTGTTTCAGTTTTCAACAACGGTTGAAGCTGCAAACAATTCCCCGAAACTGTTTGATATATTGCAAACTTCGGGAAACAATGGTGCAACAACTTCTGCAATGACTCCTGTTGGAGGCAATATTCCGGTAGCAGTAAATTTTGCTGCTTTTTCTCCCGATACCACAAACCCTCCAAATTCTCTAGAAGCAACCTTTGAGGGAAAGGTTTACACTCTTGTTAAAGAGAAAATTGAAAAAAGGGCTGAGGGAAACTATACCTGGTTTGGTTCTGTTGATGGTGTTGCGGGAAGTTCGGCAATTTTGACGGTAGTTGACGGATACCTCAGGGGAAGAATTGATATAGGTAAAGATGGTTATGCCTTAGCTCCAGTAGATGGACAGTATGTTATTACTAAGGAAGATCACGCAAGAGCAATAAAGTTTGGTGATGATGTTCTTAAGGTTAAAGCTTCAGCCGCTGCTCAATTACCTAAAATATCTTCCGCTACACCAAGCATTGCCGGAGCTGATACTGGTTCAACCATTGATGTTCTGGTTGTTTACACCGATGCTTTATACACAAAGTATGGCTCAAGCTTAGCTTCAATGATTCAGAACTATGTGGATATTTCCAACGCTGCTTATACCAGAAGTGGTATAGACACTCAAATACGTCTCGTTCATTCAGAACAGTACACCAACAGTTCAAGTGTTGTTTCCTCCACAACATCAATTAGTAATGCCTTAACCTACATTACCTCATCTGATACTGCATTGGCAACTTTAAGAAGCACCTATAAGGCAGACCTTGTTTCTTTGTTACGAATTTATGACGGTGCCGGTGGTGCTTGTGGTTTAGCCTATATTGGCTCAGCTCAATACGACTATTCAAGTTATGCTTTCTCAGTTGTTGATGTGTTACCCTCTTCTGAAGCCTCCGGTGGTTACTATTGTTATGATACGACCTTTACTCATGAGCTTGGACACAATATGGGATGCGCTCATGACAGAGCTAACTCAACTTCATCTGGAGCATATAGTTACTCCTATGGATATGGAATTTCAGGAACCTTTGGAACAATCATGAGTTATCTCTCTCCTGTTATTAATTATTTTTCCACCCCCAATATTACCTATCAGGGAAATGCTATCGGAACAAGTACTGATGATAATGTTACAACCATTAACAATATGAAACTGACGATAGCAAGCTATCAGCAATCAGGTGGCAGTACTACAACAACCCTTTCTGCACCAACAAACTTTACTGCTACTGCGAGTGGAAGTTCAGTTACGATAAGTTGGACTGCTGCAAGCGGAGCATCAGGTTACAAGGTCTATTACGGAACAACTTCTGGAACTTATCTTAATGCGTCAACTGGGGCTAATTTAGGGAATAGAACCTCCTTTACCTTTACCAATATTCCTGCTGGAACATACTATTTGGCCTTGAAAGCGTATGATAGCTCAAGCACATTAAGCAGTTACTCTAGTGAAGTTTCGGTAACGGTTACTTCAACGACCCTTTCTGCCCCAACAAATTTTTCTGCATCAGCAAGTGGAAGTACGGTAACAGTTAGTTGGACTGCAGCAAGCGGAGCTTCTGGTTATAAGCTTTATTACGGAACAACTTCTGGAACCTACCTTAACGCATCATCAGGGGTTAATTTAGGAAACAGAACATCCTATACCTTCACGAATATTCCTTCCGGAACTTACTATTTAGCTTTAAAGTCCTACGATAGTTCAAGTAGCCTGAGTAGTTATTCAACAGAAACTTCGGTAACAGTCTCTGCATCTTCTTCTGTATGTGCCTCAACATCTGGTTGCTACTCCAGTGCAGTTTACTCAGGTTATTACTACTGCTCTGATTCCTCATCAACCTTGCAGTATTTTAGCAATAGCAGTTGTTCAGGTACTTCATATTGTTCTTCCACTCAGATGGCTGCAAGTACATGTAGTTTTTAACGTAAGGCAGGTAGTTAATTTCAGAAAATAAGCAACAGTTTTATATCTAAACATTGAGGGCGGTCAATGATCGCCCTTTTTTTAATTGTTCCTGACTTCAGGTTGCAACCTTTTCAATTCATTGTCATACAAGCCAGATAATAATAGCTCTCCATTATCATCAACACGAAATTGTCCATATTGTGCTTTTTCATAATAGTGTGCATGACCTTCCTGAAAGAAAAAAGCGTTGGTTGCAAACTTTACTTTATCGTTACGAACACGGTAGCGCATAAGAAGTTCATCCGGTGATAATTCTTCATTCTTATAAAGTCGTTTATAAGTACCAATATTTTTTTTATCCAATCCAACAACAACATATCCATCTGAGGCAATGATGCCCTTTTTTCTCTGACCACTTTTTTCAACCTTAGGTAATACTTTATAGACCTCAGCAGCAAGATAAAAGCGTAACGCCATGTAATCACCTTGCATAATGGAACGCGGATCAACAGGCATGAGTTTCAGATAAACCACCCTTCCCTCAGCAAGATGTTTTTCTTTTTCAAGAATTGACCAGTTTACAAGTCCAAGAATAATTAATAGAGAAATTAAGGCAACTTTCTTATGCATTTTCCACCTCATTTTCTTCTGTTGTTAACTTAATAATTATCCATCGGGCTCCCAGAAGAACAACGCCAATAAGAAGTAAAGTCATGGATTTATCCAATAGGGTCGATTCAAGAGTGTAGTAATAGACAGAAATATAAAAAAGCAATGAAATAACACCAAGACCTTGCAGGGTAATATTACTTCCGGCAAAGCCCAATAAAATTATGGTAACACCAAATGCAATACCCGGTGCTTCCATAGACGCAAGACTTAAGAGAATGGTTCCCCCTAAGGCAAGAATTGAAGTTTTTTCTTTCATTTTTATATTATTTTGTTGTAATAAAACAAAAACAACATAGAGTAATATCACCCCTGAAAAGGCCTCACCAAGGATTTCTTGAAGTTGAAAATCAAATGAGTTTTGGGGAAACTTTCCAAGAAGAGATGTCCAGTTAAATAAGGAAGTACATTTTGCTGAAATAATAGCCAGTGTTAAGCCATAACCAATGCCGTGAACTGTTCTTATTCTTTCTGGATAGCTGAATTCGTGCAGCCAAAGCCAAACAGTAAAAAACATCAATGTATAGGTTAACGTGTATGGCATTTCGAGAGTGTTAGGAACTACTATTAAGAAAATTACAGCAAAAAAAGAAGAAAAAACCCGGTGAATAAAATTAGGCATTACCACTGCCAAAACTATTTCCATAAGAGCAATTTCGAAAAAAACAATTTCATAGGTGAAGGTGTGTAGAACAAAAAGTCCGACAATTACCATACCCTGACCCGCTAGACTTAAGGCAAGAGCAATATGCTCCATAAAATCGCTCTGAGGCTTATTGAGAATAAAAAATGCACCGACTATCATTAAGACTCCAGTAATCGTAGCAAAAATACCGTTCTCGAAAATAGAGTCAAAGAAAATACCAAAAAAGGAAAAAAGAAATAAAGAGGCAAACCATCCGGAAAAAGCCTGTAAAGTTTTAATGTACCAGGGAGCTTCAAGCTCTTCGGTTGTTGGAGCCTCTCCATCTGTCAGATGAGACTGCATAAGGGTTAACCATAGTTCTTTGGATCGATCATTCATACGTTAAACTCCTTATGCAATTTCTTCAGCCAATAAGCAGAAGATGAACCAAGTCCAATAACCAAAAGAGCAAGAAGGAATTCTTCTCCTCCATCCCAAGTTTCAAAAAGATAGTTACCTGCTAAGGAGACAATAATAATAATTCCAGACAAACAACAACCAGCAAGCATAAAAAGGTCAGGTTGTATTTTTCGATATACCCAATACATAGAGATAATAAACAGAATCCATACAAGCAGCGGTGTTACATTAAATTCTTTTGAGTCTAATATTGTATTTAAAACAAGCCATGTTATTGAGAATCCAGAGGTGACAGCAATAACTCTTACGACCCAACCTTCGGCAAGCCAGCGAAGTTTTTTTGATATTATTTCCCAAAGAATAAGGATGCAAGTATTAACAAAAAATACCACCCATAATGTTTGCATTTCTCCGTCAACAATAAACCAAAAGATACTTTGAAAGGTCTGATAATATAAGACAATTGATATATTTACGAGGACAATCCATAAAAACCAGAGGGCGGCAAAACGGCCTATAAATGCCCAAGGTAATATCAATAATGCCCAATTAAAGAAAAGTTGCCAGGTATCAGCTCCTGTTTGATAGGTTTGACCAAATAAAGCGAGTAATACTCCCAAAAGAATTGATGCAACCAGTAACGATACTTTACCTGAAAAAGCATTGTATTTTCTCCAGTAAACAACCAGTGCGAGAATCATAAAAACTTCTGCCATACCGAATTTTGCAAAACGTCCGATTTCTCCCCAATTAAAAG
>JADGAW010000202.1 GCA_015231815.1 Nitrospinota bacterium | reverse complement strand
GACTTTTTTATTAAATATCGGCGTTCTTGCTTTTTTAAATCTGAGAATCCAGTCAAGGATACCGCTGAAATAGGTAAAAGGGTTAGCAATTGTTGCAATAATAAGGAGGTAATAGGAGGTAATTTCAAAGTTTCTATTACCGGAAACGACATAGAGAAGCAGGAACAATAATGAAGTGGGAAATAAGCCGTTTGTGAAATGTGATGATACGTGGTGTAGTCTAACAGCTTTTTTATCAATAACCTTTTGATCCATCACATTGGGAGTTAAGTGAACAGCAACGAGAGTTACCGTTGGAGTAAGAATCAGGGCGCATATTTTAAGCTATACGCCCTGCTCTTTTATCTGTTATCTGTCTTCTTTTCCAGCACCTTGAGAAGTAACCTGAGAAGCAATTAATTCACAACCTTCGTCTGCCACAAGCTTGTGCCAAACATTTTTTGGTGCGAGGATCATGTCACCAGGCTTTACCGCTTGACCTTCTTCACCATTTGCATCATCGATGTAAAAAGTCCCTGTTCCTTCCTGAATGAAGAAGATTTGATCTCCATTTGGGTGTCGGTGGTAGGGAAGAGTTCCGCCAGCAGAAAAGTAATAAGTGTCCTGCTTAAGAGTTTCAGCACTGGTGAACGTCACCATATTTACTTCTCCGTTTAACTCTTTTTTTGCAATTGCGTTTACCAAATTCATAAAAATACTCCTAAAAACAAGTTAATAATGTCCTCCTGAAAAAGGAGGTATTATAAATAAAAGATGTGATTTATTCAATAATTTTCCTTCTCTTTTTTCTCTATGTTCTCAAAAAGTCAAGTAATTCTCTAAACCTGATATTTTGAAAAAGCTTGAATTGTTTGCTCTAAACCTTTAAGGAGGGTTTCATTGTTGGTTACTCCCTGATTAACTTCCAACTCCACACCAACATAGTGGTCGGAGGAGAATTGCTTTCGCAAAGAGACAGTGAAGCCATCAGTTATGCCTCGGTAAGGATAATTGCAACGTACCCGCATGTTCGGCAGGACTTTCATGAGTTCCCGTTTCCAGCCAGAACAAAGTTCCTTCTCTTTTGTTCTTGATGGGTCGTAAAGAAGTCCGATCTCCGCACTCCTTACCTTACCATGAAGAACAGGAGTAAAGGAATGAACAGAGAGATGAAAGGCTCTTCCCTTCTTTTTAATCATTTTATGAATAGCTGATTCGACCTCTCTTCTGTAGGGGAAATACCATGTTTCAAGAAGATATTTTTTTTCATTCTTTGACATGTTTCGGGAGAAGGAGGAGAACAGCGCAGGATTTTTTATGGAACGATTTAAATCAACCATTAGACGGCATATTGTTCCGGTAACCAAGGGCACTTTAAAGCTATCGCAAAGGTATTCGGCAATTTCTTTCGCTCCCATATCATACCCCCGGTGAGTTTCAGGAATTTCCTTTTCATTGCTGAAAAGATGCTCATATTCTTTAGGTACAAAGTTCACGGCATGTTCACAACTAATGACCAGAGGGATTGATTTCATGTCACCCCTTGAAAAAGGTTCCGGAAGCTAGAGAGGAAGAAAGCTTTTCGCAGAGGTTAACCATCCGCTTATGGTCAGGGGTTGTTCCTGCAAACTGCATCATTCGTTCAGACAGAGAGCCATGTTTAAGGAGAATGGATATTTCGTCAGCAAAACCGCCCTTTTCAACATCAATATTCTGAGCGATATGTTTCCAAAGATTCCCTGCGCTCATTTCATCGCTTTGTTCGACCCCGAAGCAGCGAAGATATTTCTTTGGCAAGTTCGCTTTGCTTCCCTGTTTTACCGTATTATGGTAAACAGGAACCAGTATTTCGTCAGAAAGGGAAAACAGGAAATTGAGGCTTGACCATTTCTCCGCCATCAATGCCTCCAGTGTTGCAACAATAAGAGAAGCTGCTGCCATGTCTGCACCAGGAGATTCAAGAATATCAATTATCTTAATCTCCAAACATCTTCTGGAAAAGCGGGCAATAACTCCACGGGAGTTTAGCCATTCATGAGCAAGTACCTTTTTGGGGTCGTACCCCAAAATATCCACATACATTGGTTGAAGAATTCTCTCCCGGTATTCCTTTTGGGTGCGGATACTTTCCGGTATGACATTCCCTGCGACGGTTGGAATCCGCTGTTGATTCTTCCTGTATGTCTCCAGTCGGGCATCAAGAAAACCTGTGAAAACTCCGTCAAGATAGGGGGTGCTGGCGCAAAGAGCCGGGATAATTGGCATAAGTGCACGTATTGCTGCGTGAAGTCTTCCAAAGCCATTTCCCTTGCTATAGGGGATGTTCAGATGTACACTTTGCAAGTTTACCCAGCCATGTCCACGGCAATCAAAGATACGATTGTAGGTTTCATATATTCTTCGATTTCCGTGTTTCCAGAGGGAAGCTTCACGGTGGGGATTCATAAAGGGATGAGCCCCGGATGGTAGTAGTTTTGCATCGAACTCATGCAGGAGGTGGTTTATTTCCACAACCTCCTCCTGAAAGCGATTTGCTGCAGCACGAAAATCAACAACCGGAGGAATAGTCTTTATTTCAATAACATGCCCAGCCAGCTCATTTGACCAGGCATATTCCCCAGCTTCAACCTCATTTACAAGACTTCCATGCTTTTTTGTAAGAAGTTGGTCAACAATGGGCAGCACGGTGCAGTCATTCTTTCGAACAACCATATATTCAAGTTCAAAGCCACAAAAGGGTATAGTATTTTCCATTTTAATTCTTAGTTCTGGTGTTGTGCTTCAAGACGCTTAAGAAAATGACGCATAATAAATCGATAGAGGTCACCTTTAAGGTAGGCATCCTCGACTCCAACATCGACATTCGGGTTGTCATTCACCTCAATAACGTAAACCTGTTTTCCAACCTGCTTTAAATCAACTCCATAAAAGCCATCACCAATAAGGTCTGCTGCTTTTTTTGCAACTTTCAGAACAGAATCCGGAACGAGTTCAACAGGAAGAGTTTGTGATTTTCCCTCAATATTTTTTTGAGAGGCATTCCAATTATAAATTTGCCAATGTCCCTTTGCCATATAATATTTACAGGCAAAAAGAGGGAATTTCCCGATAAAACCAATTCTCCAGTCATAATCTGTCGGAAGAAATTCCTGAACAATTGCAAGCTCGGTCTTTTCGAAAAGTTTTTTCAGGCAATCTTTTAGTTCCCCAATAGTCGTCACTTTATAAACCCCTATTGAAAAAGAACCCGCAGGATCTTTCACAATACAGGGAAACGGGATTTGGTGGGTAACTTCATTGAGATTTTCTTTGCTGACCACAATAGTCTTTGGAGTTGGCACTTTAGCACGGGCAAGAAGCTCAGCAAGATAAACCTTGTTGGCACACTTGAGAATGGACTGTGGATCGTCAATAACAACCAAACCTTCAGCAGCAGCTCTACGGGAAAAACGGTAGGTATAGTGATTCACCGCTGTTGTTTCCCGGATAAAAAGAGCATCGAACTCAGGAATTCTGTTAAAGCTATCGCTGGTGATAAACTCGCATTCAATTCTACAAGCTGCTGCTGCCTTTACAAACAGTTTCAGTGCTTTTTCATTTGAAGGTGGAGCTTTTTCCCTGGGGTTGACAAGAATAGCCATATCATATGCAACCTTATTTTTTTTTGAAGAGGTTCTTTTCTGTCTTTTTCCAAAGTAATCACATGCAAAGTCACACACAACAGACAAATGACCAGAAGGAACTTCCTTAAGGGGGATGGGGGCAATGTTTTGCAATTGCCATTTCCCATTAAAAACAAAATGTGCTCGAAGAAGAGGAGCCTGAAAGAGTTCAAACAGCTTTTTCGCTAAACGTTCATGACATTCAGCAAGGTTTTTTCCAAAATAAATGCTCAGGACAAACTCATCTGAATGAAGTCGGGAAAAACTCTTTTGCATTAATTCATCTAATTCCTTAGACATTACCTTGACCACTGAGCTTGCTTTAAAGTCCTGTGTCGTTGTAACGTTAGGAATAACTTTATGATCACGAGCTTCCGCCAATAATGACACATAATAGCCCATACTTTGAAATCGATAAGAACGACAAAGGTTGTAAACGTAAACATGGCGTTCCCCAACCCATTCATTCTTAGTCAGATAACGTTTTGCCGAGACAGTTATGGCATCAGGAATTGACTGAAGAAAGTTGTCCGGATTCTCTGTGACGATGAGATGCTTCATTATTCTTTGGGTTGAATGATTAAGAGGTTTGCATCATGAGTGATAATTCCCAACATGATGGCATTGAAGAGCCTTCGTATCTTTACTCGATAATAGTTACCTTCTGCCATAGGATTATTCCGGTATGGATCAGCAACGAGAGCTTTCCCTTCTTCCGGGTCGTAGCCTGAGACAAGAACAAAATGTCCGGTTGGATACCCTTTTATGTCATCAAAGGTACTTTTTACTCCAACAGAATATTCCCGTACCGAGCCATATAAATATGTTGAGCTTAATCCGGTGAGAA
>JADGAW010000201.1 GCA_015231815.1 Nitrospinota bacterium | reverse complement strand
TAAGCAAAAGAAAGAATCAAAGAAAAAACTCAAAGACAAAAAAAAGAAAAATAAAAAGCTGAAAAACAAGCAAAAGAAAGAATCAAAGAAAAAACTCAAAGACAAAAAAAAGAAAAATAAAAAACTGAAAAACAAACAAAAGAAAGAAACTCAGAACGAGTCAGAAGAAACCATAATACATTAAGAATAATCAAAAATACCAAAATGCTTTTTGGTCTCCCGCTTAAATAAACTATGCGGGAGACCAACAAAAGAATAATAGATTGAAGTAAATTTAAATCAGTTTTGAGAAGTGTAACGGTTTATCAATCATCGTCATCTTTCTCATGATGTTCTTTATTTTCTCCAAGATGACTTGCTTTCGGAACTGAAAATTTATCTCTTGTTTCCTGATGCCTGATTTCACCACCTAATTTTGCAGCATTACTCATGAAAGCAAAAGACACAATAGAGGAAATTACCAAAGCAATGGTAATTTGTTTGCTAAATTGGGTAAGAAGTAAACCTCCAACGGCAATGCCTGCTGTTATCAAAGTCAGGACAAAGGCAACTTCAGCAGCTTCCTCATGCTCTTCTATCATATGTTCAGTAACACCAGCAAGGTGTTCCACGATTTCCTCGGCTTCTCCTCCTGAAAAGTATGTTGGAATTGAAGAAATTCCCGCAATGATAAAGAGAATCAGGGCAACCTTTCTTACCTCTTCGCTTTTCTTGATAAGAGAATAAAGAAAGGTTATAAAGGCAAACAACAACCCAATGAGCGGTATGTGATTAACAATTAAATGAAAATGTGCAAAGTTCATTTTCTACTCCTCTGTTTAAATAATAAAACGGTAAAAAAACAATATTTGGTGCTCAGTTAACAGCAGTCAAGCCCAATTGTGGTGATATATTGTTGAAACAGGGGGAGAAATAGTGGATGGAAATGAATAATAGTTCCAGGTAAAGTAACTTTCATTCCTTTTTCTTATAGGAAGTAAATGATATTTAGAAGGGTATGAATATGCTCCATTATGCACACCAAAAGTTTTACTCCCTTTCTTTTTCTTGTTGTTTGTTTCAAGAACACACTTTATTTCAAGAGATTCAACTGTCTCGGTTTTATAGCAAATATTATTATTGAAAGCAGAACTCGGTGAAAAGTTAAGTACATCTAATTTTCCACTATGAGTATGTTTTGTTTCAACATCATAATGCGTTGTTTCCGCATGAAAATGCACAAAAGGAAGCATGACAATCCCATACAGCAAACAGGTAAGAATACCAATGGTTAATGTCGAAGCTTTTTTCATATTAAATTAACATTAAGAATTTAAGTCATTACAAAGTAAAAAATGTGCGATTAATAAGTTCCTTTATTATAACTATCCGTAACAGGGGCAATTCTTTATTTATAAATTGAAGGCATATTTTTGGAATTTTTCACCATGACATAAAGAGTTTTTACATTAAAAATTGTATGATCGACAGGGAAAAATCAAAAAAAAAATCCCTCCTTATCATTTTCGACAAGGAGGGATTTCTCAGGTTACTTAAAACGAGCTATTATTACTGTACCAAAAGGGTTTGAACATTTGACTTTGCAGATGTACCATCAGCACTGGAAGCTGAAATCGCAAGGTAATAGGTTCCTCTTGGAATATTGCCGGTATTAATCGTGAAGGATGTTGAACTTCCGGCATTAACCGATCCTAGCCAAAAACCAGATGAAGTTCCATAATTTAACAAATATCCGGTAGCTCCGGCAACTCCAGTCCAGCTAAAAGTAGCCGTTGTGCCATTTAATGATGCTGTAAAGCCCGATGGAACACCAGCTTTTGTTATTGATTTCTCAGTAAAGCTCGCTGTCTCAACACCAGCTGAAGAAACTGATACAAGTTTCAAATAATAGGTTCCTGCTGGCACATTACTTAAGTCAATTGTTTTTGACGTGCCAGAACCTAAAGGAATTCTTGTCGCTCCATAGGCTCCAGAAGTTACACCGGCATACATACCGTAACTTGCTGCTCCAGACACGGCATTCCAGGATAAGGTTAAGATATCTGAATCTATAGAAGCATTAACTGCTGCTGTTCCAGAGGTCGTTGTTGATGTTGTCGAAGTCTGAGCTGCATTATAATCTACGATCCAGCTTTTGATACTTGCTGCTTCTGCAGTTGTTAAGTAAGGAGACATCGCCCCACCACTTTGTGTTCGTGTGACCAACAAACTGTTAGCACCACCGGTTGCAAATTGTGCAGCTTCAGCAAATGTTGTTAGTGGAGATTGAGAACGTGCCCCACCGGCAGTATGGCAAAGAATACACTTCGCATCTAAAATTGCCTTAATATCCGGGTTGTAACCAATAGTAGTCGTACTTGTCGTTGTAGTAGTATTGGTTGTGTTAGTTGTGTTAGTTGTATTTGTTGAACTGGATGACAAGAAAATACGTCCACTACTACTTCCACTTGCATGGCAAGCAGAGGTATTACAATTGGCATTACTTTGTTGAGTTACCATTGCTGCTGATAAAGTTCCTTTTGCAATACTCATGGTAAGAGTTCCTGATGGAGTTCTTGATGAATAAAAGTTACCTTTAGAATCAGTGGTCATGGTAATCGTCTGACCTGCTGAAGACGTTACCGTAACGGTAGCTCCTTGCACGGGAGTCCCTCCAGTAGATGAGCTATAGACTGTTCCTCCAATACCAAAACGATTTTCTCCACCGGTATGACAATCTAAACATGCATAACCAGGATAATGACTACCTTCTCCTCCATTGCCACTATTTTCATTCCCATCATTACCTTCGTTATCATTACCTTCGTTATCATTACCTTCGTTATCATCCTCTGCGTAAACATTCTGTACAAAAGTATCTACAGGAGTAATTGATGCCATGGAAAAGGCTATAACAAGAAACAATGAAAGAGCTCCTAACACCCTAACCTTTTCTTCTAACATTTTTAAATTTCTTTTCATCACAAAAACTCCTTTCAAAAATAAATAGATATTAGTAACGACAAGATTTGATAAGAAATAAAAAATCAAAATGACTTATTTTGATCAAATTAATCATGAACCGTTAATGCATACAAGTTTTGCTAAATTCGGATACTGAAAAAAATAAGCCGAAAATTTTACTACATAATCCCTTAAAATTCTGCCTAAAATATTCTTTAATTGTAAGATTAAGCTTGAACCCTTTTATTCCTTTTTTTATTTCATTTTTTTAAACAAAACAACCTTCTTTTTGTTCAAGATGAAATTAATATTTCTGAATATACCTTCCTTCTCAATGACCATGCTTACGATGACGAAGTTCCCTCATCTTTCGTAAATGTTCTACCACGACTTTCCTTTCTTCGGCAGTAAATTCTTTACCAATACTCCTCATAGTGTCGGTAAATCCATCCGTCAATGAACCTCTTAGTTTCTGGAATTCTTTTGCCTGATTTTCGAATGCAATCTCGTCAAAAACTTTGGCAGATAAAATATCAAGAAGTTTTTCTCGTCCTTCCTTTACTCTTTCCCTTAATTCCATATGTTCTTTCCTGTTTGACTGCATAACATTTAGAAAAAACTTCTTTTTTTCCTCCGGCAAATTTACTGAATTTAAGAACTCATCTCTATCCAATGCATTGTGAGGAATTACTCTTTGAGTAAAAAAACCAACAATTATTCCTGCCAACATCAAATTTAATAATAATGAAAGGGCTATGATAAGTTTCAGAGATTTTGTCATATGGATTCCTCCTCAAAATATAACGTTTCATCCAAAACACTATAGGAAACTTTTTCTTGTGAATCCGTTAGAGAGTATGAAAATCCTACATAAAACCCAATAAATAGTGAAAAAGCCAAAGCGATGGCAGGCTTAGGAAAAACCCTTTGAAAGAGCTCTTGCAACATCTGTATGAAAGGAATCTCTTCATTTTTTGAAACAACCGCTGAATTTATAATACGATCTGCTAAAGATGAACTTGGAGCCTCGAAAGAACGTAGGGAAATGAACTCTTCAAACAATTTCTCTTTCTTTGCCATCTCTTGGAATTCTGAAGAGTCTTTATAACCTTTCATTAATTCATTCCGAATTTCTCTTGGCCATTGTTCAATATCAAATCCATAAAGAGCGAAGTGCTCCTTTATCATTTCCTTGTTTACCATGACAAACTCCTCCTGTCCTTCAATATTAATTTTCTAAGCTTTTGTTTACCTCGAATGAGAAGAGATTGCAAAGCTTTAAGGTCAAGCTCCATTATCTCAGCAGCTTCCTTATGACTAATTCCTTCGTAATAACAAAGATTCAATGCTCTCTGTTGGCGTTGCTTTAATTGAGAGAAACAGGAATCAACAATAGTCTGTTTTTCTTTACTCTCTAACTCCTCAAGGATACTCTCCTTATGACAGGGTAACTCTGCCTCGTCTGGCAGAGGTTCCGTTGTTTTTTTTCTGTTGTAATCAAGGCAAAGATTAAAAACCACCCGGTGAAACCAGGTGGTAAACTTTGCGCCTTTAC
>JADGAW010000200.1 GCA_015231815.1 Nitrospinota bacterium | reverse complement strand
AAGAGCATGTTGCCCACTCCTTTTATGAAGGAGAGACACCAAGGCATCCTTCTCATGGAGAAACAAAACCCTACTATACCGGTATTGATACGGAAGGGAAATACAGCTGGCTGAAAAGTCCCCGGTACGAAGGAAAGGCAATGGAGGTAGGCCCCCTTGCCCGAACACTTGTTGCCTATGGAAGTGGTAAAAAAGATGTTCAAAACATTGTAAACCATGTACTGAAAACCCTTGGCAACCTGCCGGCAGATGTACTCTTTTCAACTCTGGGAAGAACTGCCGCGCGTTGTATTGAAACAAAGGTCATTGCCGATAATGCTGAAAGTATGGTCATGCAACTGATAGAAAATGTAAAGAGAGGTAACTTAGACACCTTTACGGAGTATACAATGCCTGATAATGCAGAGGGGTTTGGCCTTACTGAAGCTCCCAGAGGAGCTCTTGGGCATTGGATTGATATCAAGAAGGGTAAGATCAATAATTACCAGCTCATTGTTCCCAGTACATGGAATGCTTCTCCCAGGGATAGTATCGGTCAACGGGGTGCCTATGAAGAATCTTTAATCGGAACACCCATTGCTGATCCGAAAAGGCCATTGGAAATACTAAGAACAATACATTCTTTTGACCCATGTATAGCCTGTGCTGTGCATGTTATTGATCCGAAAACAAATGAAGTTCACAAGTTCAAAGCAGCTTAGGAAATGAAGCTTTCTATAAGAAAGTAGTGTTAAAGGAAAAGAAAGGAAGAAGAATGACCCTCTATCTTGAAATGATTCAGGTGAAGTCAGGAATGGTCAGATTCCTGCACTGGGTGATATTTGTTACAACGATATCACTTGTCATTACAGGCTTTTACATTGCAAACCCCGTACTTCTTTTTGGAATAGGCGAAGCGACCTACACCTTTGTCATGGCAAAGGTACGCTTTATTCACTTTATCTCTGCCATCCTTCTTGATGTTGCTTTTCTTATCCGTCTCTACATTGCCTTTTTCTCTACCTTTCATGCGGACTGGTATGAGGTCCTTCCTACCTTTAAGAACGTTAAGGATGCCTGGGAGGAATCAAAATTTTATTGGAATTTTAAAGGCCGGTTAAAAGAATTTCGATGGGTTGACCCGATGGATGGAATTCACTTTTTTGCTCTTCACCTTGTTCTGGTATTGCAGCTATTTACAGGCTTTGCAATATATGTCTCTTCCATTGAACTGCAAACAGGCATCATGGGGCTATGGAGTATGACCCTTCATTATGCAACGGACTGGACCCTTGTTGTTTTTGGCGGGCTTCCTGGTGTCAGGCTTGCTCACCATGTTACGATGTGGTTTGTAATCGTTGGAGCATTTATTCATATTTATACGCAGATATGGAAGACCATTAAACTTAAGCGGGCAGATATGTCGGCAATTTTAGGAGGTTATAAGCTAAAGGCAAGAGAGGTAAAAGATTAACAGAGAACAAATTACTGTTCTTGGGATCGGGAATATACTTATCCGGGATGATGGTGCAGGTATAAAGGCTCTTGAGTCCTTAAAAAGATATACCTTTCCGGAAAATGTACGGTTGATTGATGCTGGAACAACCATTTATCACAATATGAATATTATGACAGAAAGTGATAAGTTGCTTGTTTTAGATGCCGTTAAACTTGATGGAAAACCTGGAACAATATATAGTTTTACTCCGGAGGAGTTTAGAATAAAATTGCCAAGAAAGGCAAACTCCCATGATGTAGGGCTTCTTGAAGCATTATCAACATTAACTCTCATTGAAGAGGAGCCTCCGGAAACAGTCATTATAGGTATTCAGCCCCTGGATTATTCTTCCTGGGGTGAAGAACTGACAGATGAGGTTAATAAAGGGTTGCCCATGATGATAGAAAAGGCTCTAAAGCAGTTAAAGGATTGGGGAATTGAACCCCAGAATAAACTATAGAGGAAAGATGAAACCTGTAATAAGAAAACCAGAGGAAGAGTTAGTTTCTCCAGACAGTGAATACCATATTGTTTATGTAAGAAACCCTTTTACCTGCTTTCTCCACTGGTTACTTGTCTTTGCCATTATTGGCCTTTCTCTTAGCGGTCTTTATATTGGGTCCCCGGAGCTGTTTTTCGGGCAGGGGGCAGAGGCCTACAATAACTTCATCATGGCTAAGATGCGCTTTATTCACTTTGCCTTTGCATCTATTCTTGTCCTTTCCCTTCTTCTAAGGCTTTATTTTTCTTTCAAACCAGCCTGCAGAAAGGATATTCACGATATTATTCCAACCTGGAACAATTTGAAAATGGCTGTTGAACTTGCAGTCTATTATGTTACCCTGAAGGGAGGTCATGCACATTTCAGGTTTATCAATCCTATTGGAGGAATTGCAATCTTTCTTATGATCATTTTATTTATTGGTGAGATTGTGACAGGTTTTACCCTTTACTTTCAGGGTGCTAATTCCTTTACCTGGGGTTGGGCACTGGTTGTAACGGACAGGATTGAGATCCTCTTAGGAGGAACTCCTAATGTAAGGCTGATACATCACCTGATAACATGGGTGCTTCTTGCGATGGTTATTATTCATATCTATATGCAGATATGGAAAGACCTTTATTTTCCTGAGGCAGGAATTGCATCTATTATTGCAGGATATAAAATCTTTCACAAGGATATTATAAAAAAACATATTGACCGTTATAAAGCCCGTCTTTTGAATTGACCTCAGGTTATTTTATAAGTATTGCTTCTGAGGCTTTTATCCATCCCTTTTTACCATTGGAAAAAAGGATATTGAACCAGCCATCGCTTTCTGATATAAGGTTGAATTCTGTCAGCTGGTGCAACTTAAAAAGAGTTACCGCCTTTTCATTACGCTCTGATTTAACATCCACCTCTTTTACGGTTATAACTCCTGAAACGAGAATGTAATCCTCATAGTATTTGAGGGAAGATGAAGCCGCAAAAATTATGAAAAGAAAAGTAAAAGATAGGCTGAACCATAGAAATCTTTTTTTAGTGAAAAACAACCTGATAACATAAAAAAAGAGGCTTAAACCTAAGGAAACGATTGATAAAGTAAGCAGGGTTGCCAATGAAACGGAGTCATTAAAGAACAGGAGGGTTTTTAACCATTTATCTACTTTATTTACCTCAACAGGGTCTGTTTTTTCATCAACAATATAGCCTATATTGGCCTGCAGGTCCTGGAAGTCCGGAATAAGTTTTTCTGCTTTCCGGTAATAGGCAAGAGCTTCTCCCTTCTGTTCTAACCGGTAATAGCAATTCCCAATATTATAGTAAAGGTAGCCGTTTGATATTTTTTTTTCACCTTCAAGGTAAAAATTCAATGCTTCTTGAAAGTCTCCTTCAAGATATTTGTGGTTTCCCTGCTGCAGAAGCTCACGGAAATTATTGCTTACTTCACCCATTACTTCCGATGAGAAGGAAAGAAGCAAAAATAAGAGAAGAGTGATCCTTTTCATAAAGAGCGGTTTATTTGTCTGATTAATTCTTTGGCATTATTTTTCACTTTATTAAGCTCATTTAAACTTTCCCCTCCATATAGAGCGGCTTCAAGCTTTTCAAGGAAAAGAATAATGTCCTTTCTGACCATTTCCTCTACCTGGTGCCGGTTAAAAAGTTCCTTTATTTCATCAATGGTAAAGGAAATTCCCGGATTGCCTGATTTATCACCTATAAACTGTTTCACGGCTCCGGAAATATCATCAAGGGTTACTGCTTTACCCAATCTTTCATTTGCATTTGAGAAAGCCTTTGTTCGTTTAAGATATTTTGTATCGGATGAGGGAAGATAAGAGCGGTAATAGTAAAACAGCAAAGAAATAAAGAAAACCGTTAGGAATATAAGTCCATATAGCTGTTCTATTAAGAAGTCATCTATATTTACATTGGCATATAAAGAGTCTCCGGTATAAATAGGTAAAATATCTTCTCCTACTCTGTTTAGAGTTTGTTGGCGAGGGATTACGGGTAACGCAGGTGCATCATTGTCAGGGTTAATCTGGCCGGTTATCCCTTCGGAAACATTAAGGGAAAGTTCCTTCCCACGCAAGACAGACCACGTGTTGTCAAAAATATTGTAATAGGGTATCTGTAGGACGGGTATAGAAATAACTCCTTTCTTTTCCGGAATTATTGCAATTTTAAATTCCTTGGAAAAAATAATCTTATCTCCCTGTATTGATTTAGTTACAACAGGTTTATCCTTATAAGATTTTACAGAGTCAATTTTTATTTCGGGAAGGTCAAAGAGGTTAAGATTTCCATCACCACTTATGCTTATTGTCAGGGTTGTTGACTCTCCCGTCTTGAGCTCTTTTTTTGAGAGACTTTCCGATAGGTAATAGTTTCCAACAAGCATGGCAGGATCTCCCATTTTGTCCTTTGGAAGAGTTATAACCTCTAAAAGGTTAGCATTGGAAACGGTTGTTTTCTCAATTAGGTTTCCCCGGCCAAAGGGGCCGGAAAAAAGGGGGTCATTAAAAAAATCTCCAAAGGG
>JADGAW010000001.1 GCA_015231815.1 Nitrospinota bacterium | reverse complement strand
CCGGAAAAAGGAGTACAGCTATACTGGAGATTACTTATGTGATTTAACCAGAGAATTTCTTGCAAAAATGGGGTTTGAGTGTGACAGGGAAAACCCTCCTCTGGTATTGGTTTTTTCTGAGGAAGATGAAAAAAAATATCTTGAATTAATGGAGAATTCTCCCCGTGGAAAAAAGGTTGGTATTATTCCGGGAAGTTCCTTTGGACCTTCTCGTCGGTGGCCAATACGATACTTTGCACAAACGGCTGATGCCCTCATTGAATCAGGATACAATACTACCTTTATCTATGGCCCTGGAGAAGAAGATATTGTTAAGGAAATAATAGAAAAAATGCATAATGAAATAAGGTTCCCTCCACTTATTTCTCTTGCTGTTTTAAAACCTTTTGTTAAAAACCTCGACCTTATTATTAGTGGAGATACTGGTCCAAGACATTATGCCGCTGCCTTTAATATCCCTTCAATTGTTATTATGGGGCCAACTTCTCCGGAAATATCCATTAAAAAGGGTGAAAACAGCGTTATTTTAAGAAAAGTTGAGCTGGACTGTCTCCCCTGTAATAAACCAGATTGTATTAAAACCGATTATCGCTGTTTAACAGGTATTCATCCCCAAGAGGTAATAGAGGAATCAGAAAAAATTTTAGGTTCAGGAATATAATGCCCTAATTATCCTCTTAGATTAAAAGAATCCTTCCTTATTGTTCCAATAAAACTTAAAATAGTACTAAATTTTTCTCAAGAATAAAGTCTCAATGAAATCTGACAAAGCAAACTATTATCGTATTCTTGTTCTATGTGGGGTTTTCCTGTTTTTTTCTGCAACAGTTTATTCCACAAAAATTGCCTTAAACCACCTTGTAAATCCTTATCGATATGTTTCGGTTGTTAAGGAAAATTTAGAAAAATCCATTGGGGTAAAGGTTGATATAAAAGATATTAAATGGGTAACGTGGAGTGGACTAGGACTTGAAATTAAAGGTTTTAGTCTTGAAACAAAATCAGAAAAACTCGACTTGGAACGAATTACCCTCTCTTTTGACACCCTCTCTTTGCTTAAAAAAAGCATCGTAATTGATAAAGTGAAAATAAGTAATGCAAACATTAAGCTTAAGCTTGATGAACAAATATTGTTTTTTAAACTGTTGCAGGAAGGAATTCAGTCTTTAAACAAAAAATTGTTGGAGGTTAACGGTTTTTCTTTTGTCACAGATATTCACGACCTGTCAATTAGAAATATTTCTGGTAAAGCAGTAAAGGTTACGGAGAAAAAAAGTGGTGAGTTGCCTTTTTATCTTGAGAACTTTGAGATGGCTCTTTCCGAATACTTTAAGACAGCAAATGTTTCAGCTGCAGGAAAAATTTTTGATATTGATAAAGTACGAAATAATATTGAGTTCAACCAAAAAATAGAGAATATCAAACCATCAACCTTTCAGGAAATTTTTATCCGTAATTTTCCTGCTAACTGCACCGTTGAAAAAATTGTTGAAAACAGGTTTTCATCTTTTTTTGTCAAATTTAATGAATTTCCCTTAAAGAAGCTCGTGGAGTTCTTTACCTTCGAGAAATCAAATCTTAAAACAAATATTATTTCAGGAAAATTCATCTCTGCAGGAAAAGGACAATCAACCTTCAAGGCAAACTTTCAGTTAATAAACCATAAAGGCAAAACGTTAAGCTCTCCTAACTTTGCTGGAGTCATTGATGGGAAGAAATTATATTTAAAAAAGGGCTCATTGGTTTTCGAAGAATTGCCTTTAACGCTTGGTGGTGAAGTAAACTTTAGCTATCAGGACAAGGTTGTCCTTACTTTGGCAACGGAAAACATAGCAATTAATGATCTCAATAAGGGAAAAACCGTTAGTACACTTTCAACAGATTTAGCTAAAAAGTTTAAAAACCTGAAAGACGGAACAATACGGGTCAAGGAGTTAAAGTCCTTTTTCGCTAAACCCAATATTCCCTTTGGAGAACTATACAACCTTGATATTCAAAGTATCGCTGAACAGTTAAAAACTAATTTTAAAGGGGTAGATGGTGAGTTAAAAAACACAATGCTTTCTATCGACAAAAATGAAAACTATATGGTTGATATGCTGAACTTTTCATTTGATGGCAGGAACTTAGATGTTTCTGAAGGAGTTATTCTTGACGGGAAAAACACTTTGACTCTCAAGAAAGCAAAGTTTGATATTGAAACGGAAACAGGGAGTGGTGATTTAGACTTAGTTCTGCTTGAGGCGGCTCTCAAAAAGCTAAATATTAAAAGCAATAAGTCCATAGTTTTTGAAAATAAGGTTGAAATACCTGTTCAGTTCACTGCGGATACTAGAAATAAGGTTTATACTCTGGATTCACAGTTTGAATTAAAGGAGGGAAAGGCTTTTATAACAGGATTAGAAGCTCCATTTGACTATAAAGGAGCTAAGGGAAAAATTCACCTCGTACAGAAAAACCAATCAATCAATATTGCAGGAAAAATAACAGATGTGAACGTGAAGTACAAGAATTCGTTTATTAATAAGCTCTCTTTAACTTTGGCGAAAAAAGGTGACTTTTTTACTGCTAAGGTAAATAAACTTAAGGGCAAACTTGACGTTGCTGAAGTCATTGGAGTTAAAAATAACTGGGAAAATATTAAGCAGGAAGGTAACAAAATGCAGGGGGAAGTTCTTTTTGACATGAATAAAAATGATAAAAGCTCATATTTGACGGGAAAAGTTACTATTAACAAGTTTCAGAATAGTTATGTTGATGATATTACGGGGAAAAACAATGCACTATTGGTTAATGGAGAAACATCCGTTGTTCTTGACCATTCTCTTAAAAGCTACAAAAGTATCTCATTTAATAATCTGGAGTTTTTAGATAGTTTTAATAACAAACTTTTTGTTTCAGGTTCATTAAATAAAATAAGAGGTAAGGACTTTGCTCGGGTAGAAATAAATGGAGGAGTGGATAGTGGTGCTTTTCAGAAGGGGTTTGAGGAAATAAGCGGTGAAAACTTTTTCACAACCTTTGGTTTGAAAGGCTTTTATGGCATTACAGGTAAAGCAAATCTCAAAGGAACGGTTAAGGGTTATATTGATAGACCAGAAAATATCAACTTAAATATTTCCTTTAATAATATTGCCCTTTTAGACAGCGATAACGGTAACCTTTGGAAAAAAATGACCGGCAACATTCATTTGACACCAAAGAAAATTATCATGACGAACCTCAACTATTTGTGCAATGGTAATAAATATTCCTTTGATACATCTTATGTTCACTTCGATAATACAGGTCAGGGACTCTATGATATTTCAGGTAAGGCTTCAATCAATATGGATAAGTATGATGATGACTTTAAGCTCTTTTCCAAATCATTAAAACGTTTTAATATTTCCAGTCAAACGGGAAACGCATTGTTTTTCTTTAAATTAAAGGAAAGAAAGGAAAATTCCTATATTGATTTGAAATATGACTTTACTCCTTCTGACTTCACGTTTTGGAAGGATATTCATAAGTCAAAAAATGAAAGGCTTATTATTGACCTAAAAGGGTTTTACCCGAACAATCCAGATAAAATTTATTTCAAAATTAATGAGTGCACAATAAAATTCGCCCAAGATACCTATACTCTGGTAAACAGTGAATTTTTTGATAAAGGTTTTTTCGATATCAATATTTCTTCATCAGAGGCAAAGTTTGAAAACCTCCTTAAGCTTCTAGATTTCACCAGTGACAATAAATTTCTCATAAAGGGTAAATTTAAAGGAGTTGTTAATCTGAAAAACTTTGGCAACAAGTTACAAATAACGGGAAACTCACTCATAAATTCACTGACATTTAAATATGGCGACAATTTTTTCATGGTACCTGTAGTTGAGGTTAGCTGTAAAGGAGAAAACTGTGAACTTTTTCCATTCCGTGGAAAAGCAAATAACGAGGTTGTTCACTTTAACAAGTCAGCTATTCAAATTAAGGGAAAAGGGTTTAATGAACATACTCTGGCTATTACTCTTAACACCGATGCGATTGATTTCGACAAAATTTTTGGAATAAATGTTTATAAGAATTGGTATAAAAAGAAAATTTCCCAGATTAAAAAGCCCGAAAATAAGGTCTTTGTTCCGGAAAAAACTTCTCCTAATTGTATGTATTGTGATGTCAGCCAATACGGGGTTATTTTAAATGCCGGAAAACTTAAATATAACAATTTGGAATTTACGAACTTTAACTCAAACTTTGTTGCTCAAAGTGGTATTTTAGGGCTCAACAATATTTCTACACAATACGAAGATGGAAAGGTTCTAGTAAAGGGTATGTACAACACCTTTGGCGAAAAGGATATTTCAATGCAGGCTGCTGTGCTTAACTTAGATTTAAAAGTCGTTAAAGCCTTTGTACCGGATCTGGATTTCTTTAACAATGGAAAAGCATTTATTAGACTTTATACCTCATCAAAAGTTAACTATAAAGATTTATACGATAATGCTACCGGTGAAATTACCTTTAGTTTTAAAGATGGAGATGTTGACCTGAAAAAATGGTTTAAAAAAATAAACTATAAAGAAGGCAAAGTTCCGTCAGGAGAAAACCCTCCCGGTTGGGAATTTTATAGTATCGGAGGGAAGTCTGTCTTATTCAATGATGACCTCAACGTTAAACAGCTCTTAATAAAAGGCTCTGATATATCAATTGCAGCAACAGGTAACTTTAAAATTAAACCAAAGAACTTGGATTTTAGACTTGCTGCCTATCCCTTTGCCACTCTTGAAGAAATTCCATTGGTGGGAAAAATGCTCGCTGGAATTGTTAGATACTACGAAATTAAAGGAAACCTTAATAAAATTAACACAAAGATAGTTTCAGAAAAGGAGCTTGGAAAGAAATCTCTCAACACATTTGAAACAATTATAAAAGAGAGCAGTAAGTCGGAATCGGGAAAATAAATGACAAAGTCTTCGTATCGATAATAGGAGCAAAGGAGCCTTTCCAAAAGTAAAAGAAAAACCTAAAATTGGTAAAAAAACCTGTACAAAAATGTATAATGCACAACGGTTTTTCCTTATATTATTACCCGCTACAGAAAGGAAAACTCTAGTAATTGAACTGTTAACTTATTCTAATATATAAATGAAAAAAGCAATTCTCCTGTTTCCCGGTCAGGGTTCCCAATTTGAGGGCATGGGAAAAGATATTTACGAAAACTTCCCTGAAGCAAAAAAAATATATGATTTAGCAGATGAAAAGCTAGGTGACTCTGTTTCAGCTCTGAGCTTTGAAGGGGGAGACAGACTTAATTTGACGGAAAATACTCAACCAGCTATTTTGACCCATTCAATAGCAGTTTGGGAAATTATTAAGGGTTTTGGGTTTGAGGTTGTTGCTGCCGCAGGACATAGTCTTGGTGAGTATTCAGCATTAACTGCAGCAGAATCATTAAGCTTTGAAGATGCAGTTGGGGCTGTTCGTAACAGAGGGCGTTTTATGCAGGAAGCAGTTCCGGAGGGTGTTGGAGGAATGGCGGCAATATTAAACCTTTCTCCGGAAAAAATTGAGGAAATATGTAACTCTGAAAGTATAAAAGGTCATGTTAGCGTTGCAAACTACAACTCGCCTGACCAAACAGTTGTTACCGGAAAAATGAAGGAACTTGACGAGGTCATTGCTTTATGTGAAGAAGCTGGAGCAAAAAGATGTGTAAAACTTCCGGTAAGTGCTCCTTTTCATTCTCCACTTATCAAACCTGCAGCAGAAAACATGAATACTTACTTGAAAGATATTACCTTTAATGACCCCAAATTTCCTGTTTATCGTAATGTTGATGTTAAAGCTTCCGACAGAGGAGAAGAATATAAGCTTAAACTTGTCGAACAGGTAACCGGCTCTGTACGCTGGGTTGAAACCATCGAAACCCTCGCTAAGATTGACCATGACTTTGCCCTCGAAATTGGTCCTGGAAAGGTTCTTATGGGTCTGGGAAGAAAGATATGCAGAGACATGAAAATCATTCCAGTCTCGGATACAAATAGTATCAATAAACTTCAGGAGATGATAAAATAGCCGGCAACTTTTTATCAAATGTATCATACGTTATCCCAAGCATGAATTTATCTGGAAAAACGGCAGTTGTTACTGGTGGCTCAAGAGGAATTGGGCAAGGAATTGTACTGAAACTTGCAGAAGCAGGAGCACATGTTATTACCAACTATAATTCTACTCCGCCAGATACTACGAAAAAACTTGTGGAAGAAAAAGGGGGCTCTTTATCTGCATATCAATGTAATCTAACTTCGACTGATTCAATAAATGAATTTGTTAAAGCAATTAACAATGAAGTTGGGCAAGTTGATGTTCTGGTAAATAATGCAGGAATAACGAAAGATAACCTTCTCGTTAGAATGAGTGAGGAAGAATGGGATGATGTCATAAATGTAAACCTCAAAGCTGTTTTCCTTTTAACAAAACTTATTGCTAAAGGAATGATGAAAAAAAGAACGGGGTCAATTATTAATATTACCTCAGTTGTTGGTTTAACAGGAAACCCCGGACAGTCAAACTATGCAGCAACAAAGGCGGGAATTCAGGGTTTTACCCGTTCAGTAGCCAAAGAACTTGCATCAAGAAATGTCAGGGCAAACTGTGTTGCTCCGGGCTATATTATTACCGATATGACAGGAGGTTTAACAGAAGAAGCACGAGAAAAATTAACCACCCTCATTCCCATGCAAAAACTGGGTTCTGTACAGAATATTGCTGATACGGTCATTTTTCTTGCAAGTGATTTATCAGAATATATTACTGGGGAAACCATAAATGTAAATGGTGGAATGTATATGAACTGATGAAAAAAATAAAAAGATACGAGAGTTTCGTAATAAAATGTTTTAATTATTTGTATTGATAATATTAATCTTTTTTGTAGAGGAGTAAATCTTATGAGTATCGCTGAAGATGTTAAAGAAATCATTGTTGAACAGCTTGGTGTTGATGAAGCCGATGTTAAGGAAAATTCTTCCTTTATGGATGATTTAGGTGCAGATTCCCTTGATACTGTTGAGCTTGTTATGGCTTTTGAAGAAAAATTTGATATTGAAATTCCTGACGAAGATGCAGAAAACATCAAGACCGTTAAAGATGCAATTGATTACATCCAAAAAGCTCAGGGATAATTATTGCTCAATAAATCTATGGAAAAAAGAAAAGTAGTCGTAACCGGACTCTCTGCAATTACCTCTCTAGGGCTTGATTTAGATACAACATGGAAAAACCTTCTTGCAGGTAAATCCGGAGTTTCGGAAATAGACTCTTTTGACACTACAGAATTTCCCTGTAGGATAGCTTCACAGGTAAGGGGGTTTGAAGCAGAAAACTTCATTGATAAAAAAGAAATTAAAAAAATGGATAGGTTCATCCAATTTGCACTGGCTGCAACGGATGAACTATTTAAACATGCCAAGATAGACCTTGATTCCCTTGAGTTAGAAAAGTTTGGGGTAATGATTGGCTCTGGTATTGGCGGACTCCCGGCAATTGAAAGATATCACTCTGTTCTCTTGGAAAAAGGACCAAAGAAAATAACGCCTTTTTTTATTCCCATGCTTATTGCAAATCTGGCATCTGGACAGGTTTCTATTCGTTACGGACTCAAAGGGCCCAACTCCTGTGTTGTTACTGCTTGTGCAACGGGAACACATTCAATTGGTGATGCTTATAAGATAATTGAAAGAGGTGATGCTGATTTAATGGTTGCTGGAGGAACAGAATCGGTAATTTCTCCCCTTGCTGTAGGTGGGTTTGGTGCTGCAAAAGCACTTTCTACACGAAATGATGAACCGGAAAAAGCCAGCAGACCTTTTGATAAGGATAGAGATGGTTTTATTATGGGTGAAGGAGCAGGACTTCTCCTTCTGGAGTCAGAAGAACATGCAAAAGCAAGAAATGCAACAATTTATGCTCAAGTTGCAGGCTATGGGCTTTCGGGAGATGCCTATCACATAACTTCTCCGGATATGGAAGGAACCGGAGCAAAAAGATGTATGGAAATGTGCCTTAATGATCAGGGTATTAAACCTGAGGAAATAGGTTATGTAAATGCTCATGGAACATCAACTCCTGGTGGAGATGTTGTTGAAACAACTGCTATTAAAAAAGTCTTTAAGGAACATTGCAAAAACTTAGCAATTTCCTCCACAAAATCAATGATAGGGCACCTTCTTGGGGCTGCCGGTGGAGTGGAAGCGGTCTTCTCCATTAAGGCAATGACGGAGGGAGTTTTACCTCCTACCATCAACCTTGATAATCCAGATCCGGAATGTGATTTAGATTATATTCCCCACACAGCAAGGAAGAAGGATGTAGATGTTGTTCTATCAAATTCCTTTGGGTTTGGCGGAACAAATGCCAGTGTTGCATTCAGAAAATAATATCGGACAAATAGACCAGCTTCCAATTTCTTTGGAAGGGATAAAAATATCTTCAAAAAGGGAAAAGGAGCTTAAACAATTTCAAAAAAAGCTTCATTACAAGTTCAAGAACCTTAATATGCTTGAAAAAGCATTAATTCACCCTTCTTTTACCCGGTTTAACCATAATTTCTCCCTCAATAATGAGCGTCTAGAATTCCTTGGAGACGCAATTCTCAACCTTATCGTTAGTGATTATATGATGAGAATCAGAGAAGGTTTTTCTGAAGGAATTTTAAGCAATGTCCGCTCAGGAATTGTTAATAAAGCGAGCCTTTATCAGGTAGCCTTGGATCTTAATATTCCTGAGATAATTAATGTGGGAAAAAATGAACGTGATAAAAATGTTCACCTTAATCCGTCCATTCTCGCAAACTCCATCGAAGCAATCATTGCAGCGATTTACCTGGATTCAAACTTTGATAGTGTATATAAAGTGGTATGTTTATTAATAAAAAAAACTGTTGAAGAAAAACTGGAAAGCGAATATGATGAAAACTATAAAGGAACACTTCAGCAATTTGTTCAAAAAGAATATAAGACTCTTCCTGAATACACTGTTGAATCAGAGGATGGTCCATGTCATGAAAAAATATACACGATTTCATGCTCTATTTTGAATGAAAAATATGCAGTAGGAAAAGGAAACAGTAAAAAAGTTGCTGAACAAAATGCTGCTCAGAAAACCTTAGAAATGCTAAAAGAAATGTAAAATAAGGGCGTTTCTATTTTAGATAATCAACTAAATGTGATAAAAGATTATATTTGTTTCTTTATTGGACGATAAAAACAGAAAAGCGAGGAAGGTATGAACTTTTGGAATAATCTCTCATTACAGTTAAAGCTTCAACTTACCATTGTTCTATTTATGGTTATTACCCTCATTTTTGGGCAGTTGTGGATTCAGCAAAGGTTTGAACAACAGGCAATAAAACAGGCAAAAAACACCATTGTTGATAGTGCCGATTTTATAGCCAACGCATTAACAACATTTATGATTACGGGGGTAATTTCTGAAAGAAAAGTTTTTCTTCAGGAATTAGCTAAACTAAAAAATATTGAAGCAGTTCATGTTGCACGAAATGATAAGGTCATTGAGCAATTTGGAAAAGGAGAAGGGGAAGAGGGAAGTCGGGATGAACTTGAAAAACAGGTTATGAAAACATCAAAAACTGTTTTTGTTGAGTTTCATAAGAATGGAAAAACATTTTTACGGGGTATTGTTCCCATAATTGCCACGGAAAACTCCTATGGAAAAAACTGTCTGGAATGTCATGAAGTGCCATCAGGGTATGTAAATGGTACCGTTTCCGTTGTTATTGGTTTGGAAGAAATTCAAGCTTTTATTGTTGAGACTGAAACATTACTTTGGGTTGGTCAAATCGGATGGCAGATTCTTCTTTTCATCATCATTATGTTCATTATGCAACTTCTGCTAACAAAGCCTATTCAAAGGGTAAAAGATAAAATTAAAGATATTTCCCAGCAAAACGATTTAACCTTAAAGGTCGAATATGGTCAAAATGATGAACTTGGGCAAATCGCAACACAGACGAACCACCTTCTGGAAACATTAAATGATGAGTTTAGGAAAATTGGGGCTGATGCAGATAGTGTTTCAAACTTTGCAAAATCTCTAAAAGAATCTTCCTCTCAAATAAATGAACGTTCTGTTCTTCAAGGAAATAAATTAAATGATATTGTTGCGGCTGTTGAGGAAATTACCAGAACAACATCTATGGTTGCTGCAAATACTACAGAGGTTGCATCTTTGTCAGAAGATGCTTCTCAGGCAGCAATAAAGGGTGGGGATATTATTAAGCAAACAATCGACGCAATTTATTACATCAAGGAAACAGTTGTTTCAATTGCATCAACCATTACTTCACTTCAGGAACGTTCCCAACAGATTGGAGATATTACAACGGTAATTGACGATATTGCGGAACAAACTAACCTCCTTGCATTGAATGCTGCAATTGAAGCGGCAAGAGCAGGAGAACAGGGAAGAGGTTTTGCCGTCGTTGCCGATGAAGTAAGAAAACTTGCTGAAAGAACATCAAAAGCAACTCAGGAAATTACTGAAAGAATCAAGTCAATTCAAGCAGAAACAGGCAAAGCAGCCGAAGGAATGCAAAAGGGACAAGAAGACGTTGACGCTGGAGTTAAAAATGCTGCAGAAGCAGGAGAATCTCTCGGACAAATAGTAAACCTCGTTGAGGATGTTTCCAGTAAAATTTCTCATATTGCCACTTCAATGGAAGAGCAAAAAAATGCTATTGAGGAAATTGCCCGAAACGTTCATGAAGTGGCAGGACATGCAAACGATAATGCAAAAGATATTGAAGGAGCTAACAAGGTTTCTCAGGAAATGGAACATGTTTCCGCTGACCTCCATAATCTTATTAACACATTTAAATATCAATAACCTTTACCGCTTTTATGAAAGAATCAATTAGGAACCTATTGGTTGATTGTGGGGAAGACCCTGAAAGAGACGGCTTAATTAAAACCCCAGAGAGGGTTGAGAAATCAATGAAGTTTTTAACCAGCGGGTATAACGTAAATGTTGAAGAGTTGGTTAATAACGCAATCTTCGATGTTCAGTATGATGAAATGGTGATTGTGAGAGACATGGAGATTTATTCCCTGTGCGAGCACCATCTCATCCCTTTTTTTGGTAAATGCTCCGTTGCTTATATTCCTCGAGAAAAAGTTCTCGGTTTAAGTAAAATTCCTAGAATTGTCGATGTTTATGCCCGAAGACTACAGGTTCAGGAGCGTTTAACAGTTCAGATAGCCCAGTGTCTTCAGGAGCTCCTAAATCCAAAGGGTGTTGCTGTAATTATTGATGCACTTCACCTTTGTATGGCTATGCGTGGTGTACAGAAACAAAATTCTTCAACGATTACCAGCTCTATGTTAGGAGCATTTAAGGAAGATCCTAGAACTCGTAACGAATTTATGAGCCTTGTAAAGTAATCAAACTACCTATTTTTCAATTTTTTTATTTTGTTTTTCTGGTTCAAAGTTGAGAATGACAATTTCTACCCTTCGGTTTAAGGGGTTTCCGGTAAAGAGGTCATTGGGAGCTACCGGAACATAAGGTCCGTACCCAGCCGCAGAAACTCTTTCAGGCTTTACCATTTCCTTTTCTACCAAATACCTGAGTACCTTAACTGCTCGCATCGTTGAAAGCTCCCAGTTGGAGGGAAATTCTTCGGTTTTGATTGGTACAATATCGGTGTGACCTTCAATAACAATCGGGTTTTTTACCTTTTTTATTGCTCTACCGATATATTTCATCAAGAGTTTTGCATCCTCAGTGAGCTCTGCTTTTCCCTCCTTAAAAAAACGGGTGTTTTCAACTTTAATAACAATACCCTTTTCCGTTGAAACAACATTTACTCCATAATCGGTTAAACCAGAAAGTTTTTTAAAAATATCGTTAAACATTTTTTCCTTAATGGACAGTTCACTCTGAGCATGAAGGTTTGCAGCATCATCAAGAGAAGTTGCTTCCTTTGTTACAGCAAGCTGTTTAAGGTCAACCTTAAATCCCTTCTGCAAGGTTTTAACAAAAATTTCCATCTTTTTTGAATTTGTTTCCGACATTGCATAGAGAGCCACAAAAAAAATCAGCAGCAAGGTTATCATGTCGGCATAGGTCAGAAGCCATCTGAGCCCACCTTTTCCCCCATGGTCTTCGCCTCCGACCTCCTCCTTAAAAAAATCGTCGTCTTTGGAATCCATTGTGAAAGGGGTTTAAAAGTATTTCAAGGTATTATCCAGAAACTTTCGCTCAATTACTCTGGGAACTGCTCCTTCTTGAATGAGGACAATTGATTCGATTAACGCTTTGTTGAAATTTATTTCTGTTTCAAGCTTTTCTTTCAAAGCATTGGAAACAGGTAGAAAAATGAGATTGGCAAACCCGATACCATAGAGCGTAGCAATAAAAGCTACTGCAATTGCACCACCTAATCCATCACTTCCCAGTTTTCCAAGATTTACCATCATGTTTACCAAACCAATTACGGTTCCGATAATTCCCATTGTTGGAGCATAACCACCAAGGTTGCTAAAAAAATCTACTCCGGCTTTATGTTCACGGTAAAAGTTTTTCAAATAAGCTTTAAGAGTTATTTCAACCTCCTCAGCAGGCATTCCATCAGTTACAAGTTGAAGTCCTTCACGTAAAAAAGGATGGGTAATTGACTGAATAACTTCCGAAGCAGAGAGGTGCCCCTCTTTCCTGATAATAATTGCAACATCCTTTAAAGCCTTTGCTGTTGCCTCAATATCAAGAATGTCAGGCTTGGTAAAAGCTCGAAAGAAGAAAACAGGAGCCTTGAAAAACTTATCACCACCATTGGAAATAATAACTGCTCCACTACAACCGCCAAGAATTATTATTACTGCTGCGGTGTTGTAATAGGTTTGAAACTGGGCGTGCTCAAGGACCAATGCAATTAACATTGCTCCAACTCCAACAAAAATACCGATAAAGCGTCCGAAGTTAAACATAAATATAAGGTAATTATTGAAATGTGGCATTTATTTTACCGTATTAGCTGATAACATAACCCATCAATAGTTTAGAAAGGTTAAAAGATGAAAAAACAGTTTCTTCCCGTTACATTGCAGGAAGCCAACAACAGGGGCTGGGAAAAATTAGATGTAATCCTTGTAACCGGTGATGCGTATGTTGACCATCCATCCTTTGGTGTTGCAGTAATGGGACGCTACCTTGAATCAATGGGAGTTAGAGTTGGAATTATTGCGATGCCTGATGTCACAAAGGAAAGTGATTTTACTGCTCTGGGAAAACCTGAATGGTTTTTTGGTGTAACCTCAGGAAATCTGGATTCTATGATAATGAAAACGACCGCCCAAAGGAAAAAAAGATCCGATGATGCTTATGTTCCTGGTGGTTTATCTGGACTCAGACCCAAAAGGGCAGTCATTGCCTATTGTAATAAGTTGAGGGAAGTTTTTAATAAACCAGAAATTATTATTGGCGGATTGGAAGCATCATTAAGAAGGTTTGCTCATTATGATTACTGGGATGATAAAGTTCGACGCTCTATTTTACTGGACACACGAGCCGACTTACTCGTTTACGGTATGGCTGAAAAGCAGTTAAAGGAAATTGTCGAGGCAAAAAAAAAGGGAAAAAGCCTTTCTGATTTAAGAATAAAAGGATCTTGCGTAATCCTTAACCGTGAGGAAAGAATTGAACTGGGAGATAAAGCGCAAACGATTCCTTCGTGTGAGGAGGTTCAGGCAAGTAAGGAAAAATATGCTCGTGCCTCTAAGATAATTCACACCAACCAAAATCCTTATTGCGCTAAAACACTTATTCAAAAACATGGAAACCGTTACCTTTGTGTTTTTCCTCCTGTTTTACCAATGGAGGAAAGTGAGCTTGATGCAGTGTATGGTTTGCCCTTTATACGAAAACCGCACTACCGATACAAGGAAAAAATCTCTGCTTTTGAAATGATTAAACATTCAGTTACTGCCATGCGAGGTTGTTTTGGTGGTTGCTCCTTTTGTGCTTTAACAGTTCATCAGGGACGGGCAATTCAAAGCAGGTCTGCAGAATCAATTGTCAAGGAAGTAAAACAGGTTACTAAAATGGAGGATTTTACCGGATATATTTCCGATATTGGAGGTCCTACAGCAAATATGTATAAATTGGTTTGCAGCAAACCAGAAGTAGAAGCACGCTGCAAAAAAATCTCCTGTATTCATCCAAAGATTTGCCCAATACTTACAATAAATCATGCTCCTCAACTTGAAATGCTTAAAAAAGCCCGTTCAGTACAAGGGGTAAAAAAGGTTTTTATCTCCTCGGGAATTCGTTATGATTTGGCAAATAAATCACCGGAATATATGCGTGAACTGGTAAAAAATCATGTTTCAGGACAGTTAAAGGTAGCCCCAGAGCATGTAAACGAAGATGTTTTAATGATTATGAGAAAACCCAACATTGAGGAGTTTACAAAATTTAAGGAAATGTTTGAGAAGGAAACAAAAAAAGCAGGGTTGGAACAGTACCTTGTACAGTATTTTATTTCCGCTCACCCAGGCTGTGGACTTGATCAACAAATAGAACTGGCAATATATCTTAAAAAAAATAACCTGCGATTACGACAGGTTCAGGACTTTATTCCAGCTCCTATGACCCTTGCTGCTGACATCTATTACACAGAAATGGATCCAATATCAGGAGAAAAAGTCCCGGTTACAAAAGATGAAAAGGAACGAAAGCAGCAAAGAGCACTCATGCAATACTATAAACCTGAAAATGCGGAAGATGTAAGAGATGCTTTAAAAAAAGCAGACAGAACTGACCTCATAGGCTACGGGACAACCCAACTTGTGCCATACAATAAAAATTTCAGTAAAAGGCACAGAAAGAAATAATCTTTTGGTCAAGAAGTCATATGAGTATCTTTACCTTACTGCACATTTGCGAGATATTACCTACTACTGAGATAGCTGAGAAATAGAAAAAATTTGAAAGTTCATTACACTCAAGCAAAGTGCTTTTTTCTCTCTTTTTTGGTTTTATCTCAAAAAACTAAAAATACATTGGGTTAACTTTGATTTTTATATTATATAATTAAGCGTTACTTAAATCTATAATAATAAACCTAAGTAGAGGCTTGTAATGTTTAAGAGAACATTGTCTCTTATCAATCTTCTGAAAAGAAAATCCTTCTTTCTCTTTGGACCAAGAGGGACAGGTAAAACAACCCTTATAGCGAGCGACTTACAGAATGTAACGGTTATTAATCTTTTGGAAAATAAAGTTTACCGTGAATACTTGAAAAACCCCTCCCTTCTTTCAGAACAAACCCTCCGATCAATTGTTGTTATTGATGAAGTTCAGAAATTGCCTGAACTGTTGGATGAAGTTCACCATTTGATCGAAACGCAAAAAATAACCTTTCTTTTAACTGGAAGCAGTGCAAGAAAACTTAAAAGAGGCGGTGTGAATCTTCTTGCTGGAAGAGCATGGTGGGCCGAACTTTTTCCGCTGACATCTCAGGAAATAAAGGACTTTGACCTTTTGACCTATTTAAATCGGGGAGGACTTCCGGCAATATATTTAAGTGATGACTATGAAGAAGAGTTACGGGCATATACAGCTCTATATTTAAGGGAAGAGGTTTTGCACGAGGCGGTAACGAGAAATATTGCTCGATTTTCTGAGTTCATGGAGCTTCTGGCTCTTACCAATGGTCAGGAAATAAGCTACCAAAATTTGGCAAGTGATTGTGGGGTGTCAGGAAATACGATAAAAAGCTATTTTGAGGTTTTAGAGGATACGTTGTTGACATTTAATCTCAGAGCTTTTACAAAAACAAAAAAAAGAAAGGCAATTAGTCGGTCGAAATTTTATTTTTTTGATATTGGAGTAACCGCTTCGTTAACGGGACGAGGTCATGTTGTATTTGATTCAGAACTCTTTGGAAAGGCATTTGAACACTTTATTGTTTTGGAGTTAAGAGCCTATATCTCTTACTCAAGGTCTAATAAAATCCTTTATTATTGGAGGTCAACCTCTCAATACGAGGTTGATGTCATTGTTGATGATCTTTGGGGCTTTGAGATAAAAGGTGCGAAACAGGTCAATGATAGACACTTGAAGGGGCTGAGGGCATTAAAGGAAGAAGGATTAATACAAAACTTTGCAATAATAAGTCGTGATTTTACAGAAAGAACAACAAAGGACGACATAAAGATCATCCCGTGGCAATCTTTTCTCAAAAAATTATGGGCGGGTGGCTTTTTCTAAGAATCTAAGAGTCTGTCGTTTGTTATTTGGTTAAAAAATAATGTTTTTTACTACAAAGTAACAGCGAAAAAAGGGAAGGCTCAGTTATCAAAAAATAGAGATAGAAATCAAATTCTACCTCTATTTTTCAGCAGTTAGACTTCCTGAAGGAGGACGTCCTGAAATTGTTCCAGAGACGGAAAGATGGTCATGAAGAAGGCAAGTCCCCCAACGGCAGCAACCAAAGCAAAACAACTACAAACAAAAATAACCGGAATAAGGTAAATCAGTATTGCCCAGCCAGTAGTCATTCTACAAACAATTTGCATCCCAACCACCATGGCAATAGCTGACCATATAAATCCAATAAAACTTCCACAAAAAGGAAGAATGCCTATTATCAAGGGAGCAGAAGAGTAACAAACCAATCGAACCGTTGCCTCAAAGCCATTAAAATCATACTTAAAAAGTTTGAAAATAAGATGGTAAATAATAGCGGAAACCAGTAATGTAACAGGAGCAAGAAAAACAGTAATAAGTGGAGTAACCAAGGCTGAAATTAAAGAGGCGGAAGAGCTTGAGGTGGGGTCTGTTAAAAGAATAAGAATAAATTCAAATAAATGTACTGCTGAGCCACCAATTGAGTTAATGAAGTAAATAATTATTCCAAAAATCAATGGGTAAGCAAGTCCGTTATCTAAGCTGAGTTTGCCGAAAAAAAGTCCGGGTGACATCAAGATAGTTGTAACCGCTTCAAAAAAGGACTTAAATTTGTTACTGCCATCTCTTTCAAATTCAGGATAAACCTCTTTGGGATATTCAGTTTTTTCTTCTTCAGTTTCTGAGTACAGTTCATGGGAAGGTTCTGCCTTTTTCTCATGATTTGAGCTTTCTTCCGGCTGCTGAGGTTCCTCTATTATTTCTTCATCCGACATTTAACTGTTCCTTTTGACAATTAATTCCGCAATTGATTTTAAATTATTTGCATTATTTCCAAACATATCAAGAGCATTTACTGCTTCTCCATAAAGTGTATCAGCAATTTCCCGTGATTTTTCTATTCCGTAAAGGGAAGGGTAGGTAAGTTTCTTTGATTTTTCATCTTTACCCGGTGTTTTACCTAAGGTTTTCTCATTGCCGGTTATGTCAAGAATATCGTCAACCACCTGAAAAGCCAGTCCGATTTTTTCCCCAAAAAGGGACAGTGCTTTCAGGGATTTTTCATTACTTCCTTCCAGAAGGGCAGGAAGTTTAACGGAAAAAAGAATGAGAGCTCCGGTTTTTTTATCGTGAATATATTCGAGGGTTGATGCTGTCATTTCCTTTCCCTCGGATTCAATATCAACAACCTGACCTCCAATTGTTCCATCAATTCCAATAGCTCGGGTAAACTCCCATAGAGCGTTAAGTTGGTTTTTCGGATTTATATTTTCAGCCTCAATTGATTGTGAAAAAACTTCAAAGGCACATGTTTGCAAAGCATCTCCGGCAAGAACTGCCAAGGCCTCTCCAAAAACTTTATGGCAGGTTTTTTTCCCCCGCCGGTAATCATCGTTGTCAATGCAGGGCAAATCATCGTGAATGAGGGTGTAGGTGTGAATCAGTTCAATGGCGGCACCAAACCTGATAAAACGTTCAGGGTTAATACCAAGACATTCAGAAGCGGCTATTGACAGCAAGGGACGAATTCGCTTACCCCCGGCAAAGACCGAATATCTAACGGCATTACTGATATTTTCCGGATAATGATTCTCTTCAACGAGTAATTCATCCAATACGGAGTTAACACGCTCTATATTTACTGAGAGATAATTTTTGATATTCAAAAGGGAGGTTCTTCGTTCGTTGATGAGTTTTGTTCAGGTTGAAGGAATTCCTTTTCCCCACCAGAGACCTTAAAGGTCTCAGTTTTAAAACTGCCCTCCAAATCAGTTGTGAGAAGGTTGATTTTTTTCTCTGCTGCATCGAGTTGGCTACTACATTCCTTTGCCATCTTAATGCCTTCCTCAAATTTATTTAAGGCATCTTCCAACTCGATATCATCATTTTCAAGGTGGCTTACAATTGATTCCAACTTTACCAGTGCATCTTCATATTTTATTTTTCCCATACTCTTTTTTGTTGAAGTGAGAAGATATTTTAACCTGAGTTCCTCAGAGATTTTTTTTACAAAGACTAAAAGAAATCAATTACGTCCTTAAAAAGAGGATTTTTTTGATCTCTTTCTGAAATAATTGGGTTTTCAATTTGCCAATCGATAGCAAGTTCAGGGTCGTTCCATATAATTCCTCGTTCGTCCTTGGGAGAATAAAGGTTCGAGCATTTGTAGAGAAAATGAACGGTTTCACTTAAAACGCAAAAACCATGGGCAAACCCGACAGGAACATAAAATGATTTACGATTCTCTCCACTTAATTTTACGGAAACCCATTCACCAAAGGTTGGAGACTTTTTTCGAATATCAACAATGAAGTCCAAAACCTCTCCTTCAATTACCCGAACCAGCTTTTCCTGAGCCATTGGTTCAAGCTGATAATGGAGTCCTCTGAGGGTTCCCTTAACAGAGTAGGAATGATTGTCCTGCTGGAATTCGGTCATAATTCCCAGTTCATGAAAGGTTTTTTTGTTGTAGGATTCAAAAAAATATCCCCGGGAATCATTAAAAATTCTTGGTTCAAGAATATAAGCTCCCTTTAATTTTGTTTCTGTTACCTTCATGAAATGTACTCCTTAAAACCAGATTTAAGTATTTTGTATGTTTCTGATAAATATTGTGGCATACACCTTGTTCCTGAAAGAAGAGGAAGAAAGTTTGTGTCACCAGTCCACCTCGGAACAATATGTTGGTGTATATGGTCAGCAATGCCGGCACCTGCACATTTTCCCAAATTCATACCGATATTAAAACCCTCCGGGTTATTTTTTTCTTTTATAACTGCAATTGATTTCCTTGTTAACAGAGACATCTCCAATAATTCTTCCTCGGTAAGATCCTCAATGTTCGATATATGACGGTAAGGGACAACCAGCAGGTGAGAGCAGTTATAAGGGTAGAGGTTCATTATGACAAAATTAGTTTTACCTCGGTAAAGTATTAGTTTTTCCTCGTCCATTTCCGGTGGAATATTCTCAAGGCAAAAAACGCAGGCATCATCTTTGTTGCCAAGAATAAATTGCATCCTCCAGGGAGCCCATAACTGTTGTGGTTCTGGCATAGAGAAAATAAATATGATTTATAATGTTGATTCAATTTTGAATCTGTTAATTATATCGTTATTCATAAACAAAAATCCCTATGGCAAAAATAAAAATGTATAAAAAGGAGTATTGCCCCTACTGCACAAAAGCAATGAACCTCTTAAATAAAAAAAATGTGGAATATGAGGTGATTGACGTAACCCACGACCCTGCGTTGCAGGAAGAAATGTTCAAGGTCGCCGTAGGAAGAACCGTGCCGCAAATTGTAATTAACGGAAGATCTATTGGAGGTTGCGATGATTTATACGCCTTGGAAGCCGAAGGAAAACTTGATGAGTTGTTGCAGTAAGCTTTTTGAGTATTACGGATGAATAGATCCCTATGGCACAATAAAGTGGATTTAAGTTATACGGTTTAAAGCATAAAAGAGTAAAAATAAGATAGTCTTTCAACTTTCAAACCACTCTACATATTCAGAGATAAATTTTATACTGAACTCAGATTTAGTAAGTCAGTCACATTTAACTGTTTTTCTTGATTATTTCTTCCAGTGCTTCAAAGGTTGCTGGAAAAATTTCCTCCTCCAGCTTTTTCTTCTCTTCGGGCTTAAAGTTGGAAAGAACGTGCCTAACGACCTCCTCTTTTACCGCAGGTCTTCCTATACCAACCCGAATACGGTGGAAATCCTTAGAGCCAGTATCTTCATGGATTGATTTTAGTCCGTTGTGTCCGGCAAGTCCTCCTCCAAACTTTGACTGTACCTTTCCGAGATGAAAATCAAGTTCATCGTGTATGACAATAATATTTCCAACGCTAATGTTGTGGAACTTTGCCAGCGGAGCAACAGATTTTCCGCTGAGGTTCATGTAGGTATGAGGCTTTAAGAGAATGACCTGAGTTCCAAAAAGGGTACATTCTGCAAATTCCCCCTTGAATTTTTCCTTAAACGTTAGCTGGATAAAATTATCTCTGCAAATTTGGTCAACTACCATAAAACCAACGTTATGCCTATTGCCGAGGTATTTTTGCTCGTAATTTCCCAGTCCGACAATAAGAAATTTTTCGCTCATGTTTAATGGGTTAGAACGTTACAAGGTCGAAAGGTTAAAAAGGTTTGAAGCTATAAACTTTAGAATTATTAATGCTTAAACACCTATAGAAAAAGAGAAATTATATCAAAGGAGGGGGTGGACATAAAAAAAGCTCCCCAACAACCGTTTCGGCGTTACAATTGTTGGAGAGCTTGCCTGGAACTATCTGGTTAGTTGTATGATTGGAAGTTTATTGCTTCCTGTGTAACGGAATATAGAGCTCCGTTCACGAGAGTTCTTAATTCATCATTTTCCGGTAACTTTGACACGGTTGCGGAAAGTTCGTCCTTTTTCATAATCAGTTCGTCAAGAAGTGGTTTTAGCCTTTCTTTATCAACCTGATTATTCTTAAGGGCATTGACGTACATTTCCAAAGAGGTAAGGAGATTATCAAGTTGGTTCATCCCACTTTCTCTAATAGAGGAAGAACTATCGGTTTGCAACTTAAATAAAGGTGAAAGCGGTGAAAGGTTGGGTATTTGAGATACCCCTCCGGTTTGAGGTGTCAGTTGAGTTTGACCTACCTCCGCTGCTCTATCAAGAAAATCAGAAAAGTTTATGTTTCCCGGTTTGTTAGCGTTCTGGTTTTTATTTATTCCACCAGTTCCCTGTACTGTTCCGTTATTGTCAACTTTCATAATGAATACTCCCAAATAATTTAATATTTAATGACATTTATATCATGTATCGTCCGCCTTGCAAAATCACTTTAGACTTTTTTATGATATTTACATTCGTCATCAAAATCATTAATATTTATCCCAAAGTTTTTTGGAGAATGGGAATTGCGTTCATGGCATCTTTTGCGTAATAAACGTTTGCTCCGTAGGCAGGCTCAATTTTAGACTCGGTAAACTTTTGGGTTAGGGCAGCACCACCAACAAGAAGAGGAATGCTTATCCCTTTTGCCCGAAGTTCTTCGGCAGTTGTAACCATTTGCAGTGCGGATTTAACAAGAAGTCCGCTTAAGCCAATGGCATCAGGTTTATGTTCTTCCACCGCCTCAATAATTTTTTCCGGAGGAATTTTAATTCCAAGATTTATTACTTCATAGCCATTATTGGAAAGAATAATATCCACTAAATCTTTTCCAATATCGTGAACATCGCCTTTCACCGTTGCCAATAAAAACTTCTTTTTGGATTTTGCCTGAGCTTCCTTTTCATCACCAAACATTTTTGGCTCTAAATAATCAACTGCAACCTTCATCACTTCTGCACTTTGTAAAACCTCAGCAACAATAAGCTCGTTATTGTTAAAGAGTTTTCCTACACGAGCCATACCCTCCATAAGAGGACCGTTTATGAGTTCAAGAGGCTTGTATTTTTGTAGTGCTTCATCAAGGTTTTCTAAAAGGTTTTCCCTAATACCCTCAATTAAATGTTCTGCAATTCTTTCTTCGACAGAAAGTTTCTTGTCGGTGAGAGCAACCTTTTCCACCTTAGCTTCTCTAAAATATGCTGCAAACTGTTCAATTGCTTCATCTGAATTTTCGTAGATAAGTTTTTCTGCCAGTTTCCTCTCATTTTCAGGAATTGTTGCATAACGAACAATTCCTGCAGGATTTGCAATTGCCATATCGAGTCCATCTTGAATGGAATGATAAAGCATCACAGAGTTAAGAATTTTTCTCCCAACAGGAGGAAGCCCGAAGGAAACGTTGGAAAGTCCAAGAATAGTCTTAGCAAGAGGAAAAGCTTTTTTTATAGCCTTAATACCTTCAATGGTTTCCTTTGCTGAATCCATGTAAGCTTTATCTCCAGTTCCAACAGGGAAAACAAGGGGGTCAAATATAATATCTTCACCAGCTACACCATATTTTTCTGTTAGAAGCTTATAGCTCCTTTCAGCAATTTTGAGCTTTCTTTCTTTTGTTACTGCCATACCCTGTTCCGGGTCTTCGTCAATTGTTCCAACAACTACAGCTGCTCCGTATCGTTTCATCAGAGAAGTGATCTCTTCGAACTTTTTCTCGCCGTCTTCAAGGTTAATGGAATTAATTAAAGCTTTACCCTGGATAAGTTTTAAAGCCTCCTCTACGACCTTGGTATCAGTGGAGTCAATCATTACCGGAACTTTTATAACTTTAGCAAGTTGCGTTAAAAAGGTTTTCATGTCCTCCAACTCATCACTGTCTGGATTAGCAAGACAAACATCAATAATATGTGCTCCAGTTCTTACCTGTTTTCTGCCAACCTCAACAGCTTCAACAAATTTTTTGTCAACAATTAACTCCTTAAAAAGACGACTGCCAATAACATTGGTTCTTTCTCCTATCATCAGAGGTCGGTTTTCTTCGTCTGAAACCTGAAAGTCAATGCCTGAATAAATAGAAACATTATTTATGATGGGTTGTCGTGGCTTTCTTCCAGTTGCAACTTCTGCAAGCTTTTTAATGTGTCCCGGAGTTGTTCCACAACATCCGCCTAGAACGTTTACCCAACCGTTATCAATAAATCGTTTGATTTTTTCAGAATACACATCGGGGGTTTCAGGGTAATCACCGTTTTCATCAGGCATTCCAGCATTTGGAGAAACATGTACACCGTTCTTAGAAAGCCCAGATAACACCCGAATATGAGTCGCCATAAGGTCTGGACCAGTTGCGCAATTTAATCCAATTGTTAAAAATGGAAGATGCATAACTGAAGCATAAAATGCCTCGACATTTTGTCCTCCAAGCATTTTTCCTGAGGCTTCAATTGTGCCGGAAATCATGAGGGGAAGCTTTATACCAGTTACATTAACTGCATCAATGTAAGCTGAGGTTGCTGCCTTAAGATTTAAACTGTCCTGAGATGTTTCAATCAAAATAAGGTCAGAACCGCCCTCAATTAAAGAAATAATTTGCCTTCTGAAATTATCCTGAAGAACATCAAAGGTAACACCTCCTGTAAGTGAAAGGGAAAACGTTGTTGGCCCAACAGAACCAGCAATAAATACATCTTGTTTTCCTGACTTTACTATGGCATTTCGTGCAACGTTAACCGCACTCTTATTTATAGCATCATATTGATTTTGTAAGTTATATTCACCTAAAACAACCTCAGTACCCCCAAAGGTATTGGTCTCGATAATGTTTGCTCCAGCCTGCAAATATTGTAAGTGAATGTTTTCAATTATTTCCGGCTTGGTAATAACAAGGTTTTCATTACAGCCCTCATATTCTTCTCCACCAAAATCAGCGGCAGTTGGATTGCTTTGCTGAATAAGGGTTCCCATTGCTCCATCAATAATGAGAATTTTTTCGTAGATTAACTCGTGCAGGTTACTTTTGCTCATGTAAACTCCTTTTACTAATAATGAATTGATTGTTTTAATGCCGATAAAGCCGATTCCTGAATAGCTTCTGCCTGTGAGGGGTGTACATGAATGATTTTTCCCAACTCATCAGCTTTTAATTTTTTTTGTATTGCTAAAGTTAATTCCCCAATAAGAATGGAAGCATTTTTACCTGCAACCTTGGCACCAATAATTGTTGAATCACTCTCTTTAACGATTATTTTCGTAAAGCCAATTTTATTGCCAATAATATTATTTATTCCAAGTGCTGAATTGGGAAAAATGCCTAAGTGATAGTTTATTCCTTTACTTATTGCCTGTTTTTCTGTCATTCCCACATAAGCAATTTCAGGTTCAGAAAAAACGGTATAGGGGATTAACCTTTTCCTTGAAGGCTTATTCCCAATGGTTGCAATCGATTCAGCAGCAACTGTACCTTCCATTATTGCCTTGTGGGCAAGTAAAGGGCCACCATTGCAATCACCCACCGCATAAACACCCGTAATGCTGGTCTCTAAAGTCTCTTTTACTGCAATGCTTCCGTTTTCATTTAAACGTAAATTGTCTAATTTATGAATTCTCAAAGGCTTAAAGTCCCATTCTTTACCAACAGAAACAAGAATAATTTGAGAGTCTATCTGTTTATCTTCTCCACCAACTGCAAAGGTAACTTGAGAATTCTTAAACTCTTTAAAGGTGCTTGAAGTATGAATTTCTCCACCTAGTTTCTTAAAACTATCTTGAACCAGAATTCTGAGATCTTCATCAAGTTCTCCTAAAATAGTTTTCATTGATTCAATGACAGTAACTTTTTTTCCAAGGTATAAATAGAAAAAACCCAGTTCAAAACCAATATAACCACCACCAAGGATAGTAACAGTTTCAGGAATAAAATCGATTTCCAATATTTCTTTTGGAGAAAATATGGTTTTTCCATCTGGCTCCAAATCAGAAACCGTTTTAAACTTTGAGCCAACAGCAATAACAGCATAGCTTGTTTGAATATCAATCATGCCATTTTCTGCTGACATTACCCGAATGGTGTTTTTATCAATAAAAAACGCTTTTCCCTTTAAATATTCAACATTTTTTGTTTTAAAAAGGAAGTTAATGCCTGATGTTAGTTTTTTTACAACCCTTCTTCCTTTCCAATCCTGAAGAGCTTTCATATCAAAGTCCTTTTTTGAGACATTTACACCAAAGGCTTTCATTTCATCAAGAGAATAGTATGCCTTTGCCGCATTAAGAAAGGCTTTTGATGGTATGCATCCATGGTTTAAACATTCACCGCCACAATTATTCTCATCAATGCATACTACTTTTTTCCCCTGTTGTGCCAAGCTTATTGCCGTGGTATAGCCAGCCGGTCCTGCTCCAATAACAACAACATCAAAGGTTAATCTGTTAGAGCTCATATTTTTCCCGAATAATTTCTTTTAATTGTCCATCAATTATCTTTCCAATACAGGGAATTCCCGAAATTTCCTCAATAACCTGTACATTATTTTTTACTTTTTTTTCGTTTTCAACTAAAAACCTGTTCATTATAAAGCCTGAAACTATTATCCCCCTTGATTGTATTGCCTCAAAAGTCAAAAGAGTATGGTTAATTGCTCCCAGTTTGTCTTCTGCAACAACGATTGTGGGAATATTAAAAAGTTTGGCAATATCTAGGGTAAAAAAATCTTTTTCTATGGGAACCAAAGCTCCCCCGATTCCTTCGACTATAATTATGGAGAATTTTTTTTTAAGTCTATTGAAAGAACTAAGCAGTTTGTCTTTAAGCTCAGTAATTTGTGAACCTTCAAGAGCATATGGAGCATAAGGCCTTGGGTAGGTAATGGGTGCAATATCTTGCTTGTCTTTGTTGTTAAGAGGTACGCCCGAAGAAGCAAGGCAGGTAAAAATTGTATCAGCATCCTCTGAAGGGTTATTTTCAGAAGAAGCAATAGGTTTCATGATGACACAACGTTTTCCCTGTTGATGAAAATAGCGGAAAAGCAGAGTTGAGGCAAAGGTTTTTCCAATTTCAGTATTGGTGCCAGTAACAAAAAACATAGAGAACCTAAATAGTTATACAAAAATTAAACGTTTTAGTGAATGGTTTTTATAATTTACCCTTTCACTTTTATGCGTGGTTTGAAACCAGATGTACGAAGCTATTGGAAACAGAAAAATAATTATGGCTATTGACCAAAGAAAACTGTTGCAATTTTTATTTTTTTACCTTTCAGTACTGCTCTTTTTATATCCTTATGCAGTACATTATATTCCAGAAGTAAAGGTATGCTTTTTCAGTTACTTAACTGGTCACCCATCGCCAACGTGTGGAGCAACCAGAGCAATAGTATCACTGCTGCACCTTGAAATTAAAAAAGCATTTCTCTTTAACCCGCTTGCTGCTATTATCTGGTTAGTATTGTTTTTCTTTACAGCGACATCTTTTTATAAGCCAACAATTATAAAGGTTTTTATAGAAAAAAAGTTTCTTCGACGATCAATTTTTCTTTTCTGTTTTGCTGGACTACTAAACTGGCTCTATTTATGGGAGAATGAGGCATACCTGCAAACACATGGTTTGAAGAGTATTCAACCACTTTTTTAGTTATTAAAAAGTAGATGGGTGGAAAAAGGTGGTGGTGAGATGTTTTGATTAACTTCTTGCTCGTAACCCATTATTGTTCACGTACATGAGAAATACTTTATGGTGAATACAAATATTAAGACGGTTATTATTACCGGACCAACTGCTGTTGGAAAAACTGAAGTGGCAATAGGGCTTGCCCTCAGGCTTGAAATAGATATAATTTCTTCTGATTCCCTTCAGGTGTATAAAAAGCTTAATATAGGCACCTCTAAACCAACCGAAAAAGAGCTCAAAAAAGTTCACCATCACTGCATTGATATTGTCGAACCTGATGAAGAATTTAATGCATCGTTTTTTGCTGAAATTTCAGAAAAGCTTGAAGAAAAAAACAGGAGAAAAGGTAACATAACTCTGCTTTGTGGAGGAACCGGACTTTTTATCGATGCATTCCTCAATGATTATTCCTGCTCAATTCCTTCCAATAAAAATGTGCGAGAGAAATATAACCAACTAGCAAAGGAAAAAGGTGTTGAGAAGCTCTACGAAGAACTTAAAAAAATTGATGCTGTATATGCAGAAAGAATTACTCTTAAAGACCGACAAAAAATAGTTAGAGCCATGGAGGTTTATGAGATTACCGGTAACCGATTCTCTTTTTATCATGGTCAAAAAAGCAGTAGAAACAATAATGAAACGTTATACGTTGTACTTCATCAAGGAAGAAAGGAATTGTATGAAAGAATAAACCAGCGTGTGGAAAAAATGATGGAGGCTGGATTCATCGACGAGGTTAAGTCCTTAATAAAATCAGGCTATAACAGAGAGCTAAAACCCTTAAAGTCGATTGGCTATAATGAACTTATTGCCCATTATTTTGGGGAAATTTCGCTTGATGAGGCTATTGAGAAAATAAAAACAAATAGCAGAAGGCTTGCAAAAAGACAATTAACCTGGCATCGCCGTCGTTCTGATGCGGTATATATTGACATTGACGAAATTAAGAACCCTGTTGAACACATTCTTGGTTTAATTCAGTGATGTTGCTAAAAAATATTTATAAATTTAACTTTCTTCTCCTTTTTCTTGTTCCTCCAGTTTTATTTGATTCTTGGACACTCGAGCAGTTTCCTGCAATTAAGGAGTTTTCTTATGAAATACTCTTTATTCTCTTTATACTTTTTCTATTAATTTCAGGCTCAAATAAAAAAGACATTATGGTTTCTGAGCCGGGTTTAAATATTTTAGCGGTAATTTTAGTTTGTTTTATAGGTGTTTCAATCCTCTTTTCTGAAAGCTATCTATTTGCAATATATGGATTTAGTGTTGTATTATGTCTATATGTAATATTTATTGCCTCCCAGCGGATTTTTTTATCGTTTGAAGAGATTAAAAGGTTTCTATTTCCCCTTTTTATTGCTTCTTCATTTATCTCATTATTGGGATTGCTTCAGTTTTTATGTTTAGCATTTTTCCTTCCGCAAAGTGTTCTTATGACCTCAACTTTAGGCCACATTGATTTAATTGCTCAATATTTACTTCTATTTATCCCGTTGCTTTTTGTATTTATTTTTATAAGTAGAGGAAAAGAGCAGGTTTTATTTATGATTTTTTTCTTTCTTAATCTTGGCTGTTTTTTATCAACATATGTGAGGGGGCATTTATTGGCACTAATTGCCGCTGGGTTTTTAGGGCTCATTTTTTATTTGCAGTTTCTTCATAAAAAGAAATATATTGATGTTAAAACATCAAAACGTATTCTTTCACTTTCATTGATATTGCTCTGTTTTTTGGTTTATAAGCAGCCTCAGGTTATTAAATCTCTGCCAGTAATTAGCTTATTTATTGGTTGTAATGCGGGTGCTGTAGGTGAGGTGAATGGTCGTGAAAGCTGGAGGTTAAGTAAAAATATTCTTTTGCGTCAATATACGTGGTCTTCCACCATTGAGATGATAGCTGATAATCCAGTTTTTGGCGTTGGTATTGGAAACTACCCCCTTATCTACCCTCTTTATGAAAGGTGGCAGGAAAAGGAGATGGAAAATCGTATCCGTTGGTATGCTCACAATGATTACCTTCAGTTAGCTGCTGAGTCTGGCTTACCAACACTTTTTATTTTCCTTTATTTTATTGCTGTTCTTTTTAAGAAAAGTATTACTTACCTTATTCGGTGTGAAAATAAGGAAAGGTCACTGTTGCTTTTTGGTCTATTGCTTTCTCTCTTTGCTTTTCTTGTGAGTTCTCTTTTTTCTTTTAACTTTTATCAATTAGCACCAGCTTTACTCTTTTGGCTTTTTGCAGGCTTGATTATTTTTTTAATACAGGATGGACAGAACAAAAAAACGTTGCTTTTACCCCGGTTGAGTCAAAAGGCAAAAAAAGTTGTTCTTTTAGTCTCCTGTATTCTGAGTCTCATATTTCTTGTTCGTGCTTACCATAATTACAAGGCTGAGATATTATTTGCTTTGGGTGTTCAATATACGACGGAAGATAGATATCAGGACTCTGGTGCAATATTTGAGAAAATAATAAAGCTTTCCTCTAACAAATCTAAATATTACTATGAAGCAGCGAGGGCGGCTCTTTTTGCCAAAGAGTATAAAAAGGCAGAAGAATCCATTAAACTTGCCCTGAAACTAACTCCTAACGTTCCTGAAACGAAATATCTTTATGGACTTATTTTGTATGAAGCTGGAAAGATTTCTGAATCAGTAAAAACCCTCAAGAGTATTTTAGTATTAGATGAATATAATGCTTTTGCACTTAATTTGTTATTAAGAATATACAAAGAGAACAACAGAGTGTGGGAAACGAGGGTAATTGAAGAAAAAATAGAAGAGTATCGTAGAAAAAGGCTTGTAGCTATTCAAAACGGGGAGCTTATTTTATAGTTTTAAGCATAATGCAATATTGAAGTTTAAGCATTCTTATTCAAAGTTAACAGTTAAGCAGCTATTTTTTTGTATTTAAGAAGAATATTCTCTGTTTTTCATTAAATATACCCTGAGATTGTAGTTTCCCTTATAATAGTGAGCTTTTCAAAGACTATAAAATTAATCAGGAGATTATTACGTGCCAAAATATCGAAAATTTAATGTTGTTCCATCTTTACCAGAGAATTTAAAGCCTCTGGAAGCTTTGTCAGAAAACCTTTTGTGGTGTTGGAATCCTGAAGCAATTAATTTTTTACGGAGAATTGATCCAACAATGTGGAAAGAGGTTTACCACAACCCCAAAGAGCTTGTTGGAGCAGTTCCTCAGGCAAGGCTGGAGGAACTCAGTAACGATGACAGTTTTATTGCACAGTTAAACAGGGTTCAAGAGGAGCAGGAGGAATATTACTCTCTGGAGACATGGTTTGACTCAACCTATCCAGATGATAGTGAAATGAAAGTTGCCTATTTTTCTTTTGAATTTGGACTGGACGAGAGTTTACCCATTTATTCAGGAGGTCTTGGAATCCTTGCTGGCGATCATCTTAAATCTGCCAGTGATATTGGAATTCCGTTAACTGGAGTTGGCTTACTTTACAGTCATGGTTACTTTCAGCAATATCTTAATATTGATGGCTGGCAACAGGAATTTTACCCGGAAAACGATTTTTCAAAACTTCCCGTAACGCTTCAAAAAGATACAAAAGGAAAGCCTATACTTATTGAAGTTGATTTACCGAACAATAAAATATACGCTCAAATCTGGAAAGTGGAAGTCGGAAGAATCTCCTTAATTCTTCTTGATACCAATATCAGTAAAAACAACAAAGAAGACCGTGAAATTACCAGCCGACTCTACGGTGGTGATATTCATATGAGAATTAAGCAGGAAATTCTCCTTGGAATGGGCGGAGTAAAAGCTCTAAAAGCTTTGGGAATAGAAATAAATGTTTTCCATATGAACGAAGGTCATGCGGCGTTCTTGATACTGCAAAGGTTAAAAGATTATATGCAAAACGAGGGTGTAAACTTTAATGAAGCTGTTTCATTAATTCAGGCAAGCTCTGTTTTTACAACACATACGCCAGTTCCAGCCGGAATAGATATTTTCAGTCCTGAACTCATTGCAGCATATTTTCAGGGGTATATGAATGAACTTGGAGTCTCCAACGAACATTTTCTCAGCTTGGGAAGAATTAATAGAGAAGATAATAATGAACCCTTTTCCATGGCTGTTTTTGCTTTAAAGCATTCTCTCTACTCCAACGGTGTAAGTAAACTCCATGGTAGAGTGTCAAGGGAAATGTGGCACAACGTTTGGGAAGGGCTGTCCACTAATGAGATACCTATTGATTCAGTGACCAACGGTATTCATATTACCACGTGGATTTCTCATGAATTGCGGGGAATTTTTGATCGATACCTTGGTCCAAGCTGGAAAAGAAAACCGGTTGATAAAAAGTATTGGGAAAGAGTTGAGGCGATACCCAATACTGAGCTATGGAGAACTCATGAAAGAAGACGAGAAAGGCTCGTTGACTTTGCTCGAAGAAGGTTAAGAAAACAACTTCTGAAAAAAGGAGCGGGAAAACAGGAGTTAGACTATGCAGATGAGGTTCTTGATCCAGAGTCATTAACTATTGGTTTTGCACGAAGGTTTGCAACGTACAAACGCGGTAACCTTATTTTCTCCAACCTTGAACGACTTGCAAAAATTCTTAATAATAAAGATATGCCGGTTCAGTTTATTTTTGCCGGGAAAGCCCACCCTAAGGATGATGCCGGTAAAACCTTTATTAAGGAAATCGTTCACCATATGAGGGAGGTAGAGTTTAAGCACAAAGTAGTTTTTATTGAGGATTACGACATGAACGTTGCTCGTTATCTTGTTCAGGGCGTTGATGTTTGGTTGAACAACCCTAGAAGACCTCATGAGGCAAGTGGTACTTCCGGTATGAAAGCAGCAGTTAATGGAGCTTTAAACTTTTCTATTCTTGATGGATGGTGGGATGAAGCGTATAATTCAAAAAATGGCTGGGCTATTGGTGATGGTGAAGAATATGAAGACCATGAATATCAGGATGAAGTGGAAAGTAAAGCTCTCTACGATATTCTTGAGAACGATGTTATTCCAACCTTCTATGAGAGAGGCAGAGATGGACTTCCCAGAGGTTGGATGGAAATGATGAAAAATACCATTGCTACAATAGCTCCGAAATTTAACACCAATAGAATGGTGAGGGATTATACTCAGAAATTTTATATCCCGGCGTTTAAGAAATCAAATGAATTTAAGAATGAAAATAATAAAATCAGCAAGGAAGCTTCTGCTTTTAAGGAAAAAATTGAGCAACACTGGCATGAGGTTGTTATTAATTCAGTTACCGAGAAAAGCCCCGATACAGTCAGGGTTGGTGATAAATTTGAAATAAAAGCTGAACTTAATATTGGTGGATTTTCACCTGAAGATTTAACGGTTGAAATTTACTACGGGCATATTCAGCAGGATGGAGAATTACCTGAGGGCAAATTAGTGGAAATGTCCTATGAAAAACATAATGGTGATAAAGCGATTTATCATGGTAGTATTGAATGCGGAATTTCAGGAGAACAGGGGTACGGTGTAAGGGTAAGACCAAAAAATAAATTTGGACTTTGTGAACATATACCTAAAGTTTTAACCTGGAATTAATACATAAAGTCTTTCGAAGGTTTTCGACGGACAACTGTTTAGCAGCTTCTTTGCGTGAATAAAGAGGGAAGAATTATGAAAGAAAATAAAGCAAAAGTAGAGAGAAGAACAAACGAAACTGATATTAAGGTTGAAATCGACCTCAATGGAAGTGGCAAAACCAATATTGAGACTGGTATTCCTTTCTTCAACCATATGCTTGAGCAGATTGGCAAGCATGGTTTTATTGATTTAACTGTTCAGGCAAAAGGTGATATTGACGTTGATTTTCACCATACAGTTGAAGATACGGGGATTTGCCTTGGACAAGCCTTGAATCAGGCTTTAGGTGACAGAACTGGAGTTAAGCGTTTTGGAACAGCTAACATTCCTCTTTGTGAGGCTTTATCCTCTGTAACAGTGGATTTATGCAGCAGACCCTTTTTGGTCTTCAATGTAAAACTTGACGGTAAAGTTGGCGACTTTGATGTGGAGCTTGTTTCCGAGTTTTTCCATGCGTTTGTAGCCAACGCTGATATTACCCTTCACATTAACAATCAGTATGGCTCAAATGCCCATCATCTTATTGAAACTGTTTTTAAAGGAGTAGGCAAAGCAATAAATGTTGCTTTGGAGGAGGAAACAAGAGGCGATTCAACGCTTTCCACCAAAGGGGTTCTTTAATCAGTAAAAAGCCGGACAAAGATTATCCTCAGCCCTTTCCAATAAAATGAACAAGCCTTAAAGTATGCTATAATTTTTTAAATTTGCATACAAAATAAGGAAGATAAGATGAGAACAACCCTTACAATTGATGAATCAACTCTTAAGGAAATTTCCTTGCTCACCCAAACAAAGAATCGCTCGGAAGCTGTCAGAAAAGCCCTTTCAGAATATATTATCCAAAGGAAAAGGGAGAAAGTTCTCGCCTTGCGGGGAAAGGTCGAGATTGAGGACAATTGGCAGTCTTTAAGGAAAATGGAGATCAATTCCAAATGAATCATGTGCTGGTTGACACCTCCGCTTGGATAGATTTCCTCCGCTCTGGAACTGGAGTCCTTGGGGACATTGTCGCTCGATCAATCGAACAAGGCCGAGCCGTTGTATGCGGAGTAGTAGTCGCTGAGCTTTTGCAGGGAGCTAAAGGACTAAAGGAGCAAAAACAATTGCAACTGATTTTTGAAACCGTTGGACGGCTTGAGACCAAAGAAAGTGACTGGGATGAGGCGGGCAAGCTCTTACAAAACCTTCGTGTCAAAGGAATTACCGTCCCTTTAACCGATGCCATTATTGCTGTGCTAGCGAGCCGTTCAGGGTCAACGCTCCTGACCGTTGAAAAGCATTTCCAACACCTTCCAGCAACCTTGGAGCAAATCAGTGATTGAGCTGCCATTGTGATTCTGGGTACCAACAGCCTATCAAAGATTTTCTGACATTCCAATCTATTTTATATTAGATTAATTTTCTAGTTGTCTTTTTGAAGAAGAACATATTTTCCGTTGACAAACCCGCTGAAAAAGGACTTTATATCCTGATGATTAATTTCCTGCTTACTATCATCCTTTTCAAGGTTTCTTTGAGCCACATAGGTTTCGTGTATGGCATTATGCACCAGAACCTTGTACCAAGGTTCATCTTTCGGAGGCCTGCTTTTTGCCATCATTTCGTACCATTCATCCGTGAGCATAAATTCAGGGTCAACATCAACAATTACTCCACGGTAATTAAAAAGCTTGTGCTTTACCAACTGTCCAATAGAGAATTGAGATTCTTTCTGCATACTGTAGAGTTCCTGAAGAAGTTTTTAAATCAGAAAAATATTATAAAGGACTTTTTTGCTCATTGCTTTGTTCTAGAGCTATTCTTTGATCCAGTTCATTGCATCATTAAGTTCTGAAGCTTTAAAGTTGCGTATTTCACCATCAATGAAGTAGGAACTAATTTTTGTCGTCCATTCTACCCATTGAGCAGCACCGATCATACCTATCTTATTGAAGTCTTTCATGTGCTTAACTCCAAACTTTGCATCGTCCCACATTGCTCCGAGTTCCCAGCCACTAAAGCTTTCATCAAGGTGCAGAAGAACATTTACTTTGCCATATGTATTAATTAAATTGTCGAGGGTAGGAATAAATACTTCTTCATAATCTTTATGAGTGAGTTGTTCCGATGCTTTTACCATCAGAACTGCCCCTTTTGATTCCGGTAAAATCTGTAACATAATAACCTCCAAAGATAAACATTAGATAGCGTTCAATATTCTTCTAGTAGAACATACTTTATTGTTTTAAGCTTTCATGAAGGGTCTTGAGAGCGTAGGTTGCTGAAAAAACTCTGTTCATTTTTCGGTCAACCTTAAAGTTGAATTCTTTTACTATTGTCCCGGATTTTGAAGCACAGCCAATGTAAACAAGCCCGACAGGTTTTTCTTCTGAGCCTCCGGTGGGACCGGCAATGCCTGTAATTGAAAGGGCAAAGTCGGCGTTAAAAAGATTGCGGGTTTTTATTGCAAGTTCTTCAGCAGTTTCCCTGCTCACTGCACCATATTTTTCGAGTGTTTCCTGTCTAACCCCAACAATCTTCTCCTTAGCTTCGTTACTGTAGCAAATAATTCCTCCAAGAAAATATCCCGATGAACCTGAGGCATCTGTGAAGATTTTCCCCAGTAGTCCTCCAGTACATGACTCCGCCACGGCAACCGTTTGTTTATTTTTTTTCAATAGCGTTGAAACAACTTCAATGAGCTCCTCGCCATCCTCTGAAAAAATATATTCTGAAAGGTTTTCTCTGATTAACTCAATAGCCTTTTGAAAATGTTTTTGGTTTTCCTCTGATTCATAGGTAGAAATAATTATTTCCACTCCCGGCGATTTTGGAAGGGATGAAACGGAAATTTCCGAGGGAATTTTTTGCATTAATTTACTTTCCTCCCACAGCTTGAGCTCACCTTGACCGAGGGTCATAAAGGATTTTCGAAGTTTTATGGGAAGCTTTATCTCTGAAATAATAATGTTCCGAACCTCATGAAGCATTTCCAAATATTCAAAGGGAACCCCCGGCAGGAAAAAAATCAGTTGCTTTTCATCTTCAAGAATGACCCCCGGAGCACTTCCTAATTTATTGGAAAAATTGCGTTTTTTATAGGGAAAATCCTTTTCCAGTTGATTAATAACCTTGTTCGTTATGTCATCATGTGTTGCGCCAAGTCCACCGGAAACAATAAGAATTCTGCTTTTACATTTTGTAACAACCTCGTAAATTCTGTCGAAGTTATCATCACAGACCATTATTTTAAAGACATCAGTTCCCAGTTCTGTCAGCATCTTAGCCGCTGCATGAGAGTTTGTATCTAAGGTATGACCGCTGAGAAGTTCGTTTCCAATTGAGAGAATGCAGGATTTAACGATATCCATATGTGGTTAGAAGGTTTGAAAGTTAGAAAGTTGAAAAGGTTAAAGATTGTTTTCAACCAGTTCGCAAAGGGTATGACCAATAAATATATGCATTTCCTGTATTCTTGCAGTATCGTTTGAAGGTATAACAATGGATTGTTGTGCAATATCTTTTATTGTCCCACCATCTTTTCCGAGCAAAGCGATTGTTTTACATCCCTTTTTATTTCCTTCATCCAAAGCAAGAGCAATATTTTGAGAGTTGCCGCTGGTTGAAATGCCAATAATTATATCTCCCTTGACGGCAAGGGCTTCAGTTTGACGAAGAAAAAGCTGATCATAGCCATAATCGTTACCAACAGCAGTAAGAATTGATGAGTCGGTAGTAAAAGCAATTGCAGGGAGTGGCTTTCTTTCCAGCTTAAATCTTCCAACAAATTCAGCAGCGAGATGTTGAGAATCAGCAGCACTTCCACCATTTCCCATAAATACAATTTTATTGCCGTTTTTTATTGCAACCAAAATAGTGTTTGCAATAGATTCGATGTCATTTTGAAATTCCTCAGCACACCTCTTTGCCAAATTTATATGGTTTGTAAAACATTCTTCAATTGTTTTTTTCATTGTTTTTCTTAGTTTGAATTAGTTCCCCGTATTTATACCATCATTTTATTGTCTGAACAATATTTACCCTTCTCCTCATCTACCCATTTACAAAAATTCTTTGGCGAAAAAACGCCATTCCAAATCCTGAGCAGTAGAAATACCAATTCGAGGGGATGTGTGAATTGTCTTTGGCTTAATTCCTCTGTCCTCTACATAAAAAAAATCTGACGTTACAAGATCAATATTATTTGATGTTTTATCCAGCCCCAGAGCCTGACATAGTTTCCCCGGGCCATTACTGATTGCCTTGGTTTTCCCGCCCCGGTTAATAATCATTTTTTCTTTTCCTTCGAGGGGCACAATTCCTCTCAGTAATACAGCTGCCGGAAACCCTTCCTTTTCCGTAGAGATGTTCATACAATGGTACATGCCGTAAATGAAATAAATATAGGAAAAACCACCAGCCTCGAACATCGGTTTATTGCGAGGAGTCATGCCCCGAGCAGCATGACAGGCATCATCCCCTGTGCCTCTATAAGCCTCAACTTCAGAAATTATTCCAGACATATCGTTATAAACCAACACCTTGCCGAGAAGTTCCTTACAAACAACGAGAGTGTTTTTTAGATAAAAGTTTCTGCTTAGTTTCATAGTTACTATTTTATATTCATATTCCTGCCTTTATAATCCTTTATTTGTTTTTGTATTGCTTTTTGTAAGAAAAGGGTGCAGAGGTAACAAAGAATAGATATAGAAATCAATTAACTCTTGAGATAATTGATGGGACAAGCCTTGAGCGGATTTTCAACTGAACACCGACTTCAACAAGAGCTGAAGTTGGTGTTCAGTTGACCTCCGAAGAAACGGCTGTCTCAAAGCCGTTTCTGAGAATGAGTTCAATGTTTGTCCCATCAATCATCAGATTCTATCTTTGACCTTCAGGAGTAGTTGTCAGAAGTAGGAGAATGTGAGAGGTGATAAAATGCACCTCTAAAAAAACTCAAAAAGGAAATGAAACTGAATGGCACAATTAAAACAACTTGTTGCAGAATCTTTTGAAGCTTTAATTAAGGAAGAAAAACTTCCTTCTCCTCAGTCAGAAACAGAATATACCGTAACTCCTCCGGTAAAGGAAGAGTTTGGGGATTTTACCACCAACGCCGCAATGGTACGGGCAAAGGACTTCAGGTTACCTCCTCGAAAAATCGCAGAACTTCTTGCAGAAAAATTACAGTCAGACCCGCTGATTAAATCTGTTGAAGTAGCAGGCCCGGGCTTTCTTAATATCAAAATGTTGGACACTTATTGGCACGAAATATTAGCTGAAATAGTGGAAAACAAGGAAAATCTTACAGCCCTATACACGCATACCGATAAACCCTTAAAAATTCTTGTTGAGTTTGTATCAGCTAACCCCACGGGTCCAATGCATTTTGGTCATGGCAGGGGAGCAGTGGTCGGCGATGTTATAGCAAACCTTCTTAAAGCGTACGGTCATGATGTAACCAAGGAATATTACATAAATGATGCAGGCAATCAGATGGAAAATCTGGCAAAAACAACTATGGTGCGTTACAAACAGGCTGTTGAGGGTAATTTCGACAATAATGAATGTCCTGAAGGGGGTTATCTTGGTGATTATTTGAAGGAAATTGCTCAAGAACTGCTGGAAGAAGATGGAGGATATAAGGAGCACGATCTTGATTGGTTTCGGGAAAAAGCAAAGGAGAAAATTCTGGTCATCATTAAAAATACCCTCGAAGAAATGGGAATTTCCTTTGATAACTGGTATAGCGAACTCTCATTATATGAAGATGGAAAACTAGACAGAGCTCTTGATGAATTAAAAGAATCGGGTGTTTTATATGAAAAAGAGGGGGCTTTATGGATGAATACCTCCGATTTAGGAGATGAAAAAGACCGGGTAGTTGTTAAATCAGATGGTGAAAAAACCTATTTTGCATCGGATATTGTGTATCACAAGGAAAAAATGGAGCGGGGGTTCGATCTTTTGGTAAATATTTGGGGAGCAGATCACCATGGCTATATTAATCGGTTAAAGGCAGCACTGGAGCTTGTTGGATATGACCGTGAATGTCTGAAGATTTCGCTGGTGAAGCTGGTAAACCTAAAAAAGGGTGGTGAAGCCCTTAAAATGTCAAAGCGAGGCGATAGTTTTATTACGATTAATGATGTTATGGAAGAAGTAGGAAAAGATGCAGCGCGGTTTACCTTCCTAACCCGCTCAGCCGATAGTAACCTTGATTTCGATCTTGATCTTGCGGTATCGAAAAGCAAGGAAAACCCTGTTTATTACACGCAATACGCTTTTGCTCGACTCAATTCCCTTTTTGTAAAAGCAGAGGAAAATGAATTAACTATTCCAGAAAACTTTTCTGTAAAGGATTTAGAACCTTTAAAGGAGGAAGAGGAAATATCTTTAATTAAAGAACTCAATTATTACCCCGATGTAATTAAAAAGGCAGCAGAAAAATATGAGCCGCATCTCCTGACCTACTATATTCTTGAATTATCGGCAAAGCTGCATAAGTTTTACTATAATCATAAGGTTATTTCAGAAGCAAAAGAGGTGTCTGTTGCCCGTTTATTGCTTTTACATGCAGTTCATGCAGTTCTTAAAGACGGACTTAACCTTTTAGGGGTTGCTGCTCCTGAAAGAATGTAGCTAAAAAAGAGCCACAGAAAACACAGATGGTACAGAAAAATAGAAGGAACAGAGAAGAAGTAAGTTACAGAAAAAGCAGATAATACAGAAAAAGAGAAAGAACAGAGAGTAAATAAGCCACAGAAGGTACAGAAAAAAGAGAAGGAACAGAAATTTGTAGAGGGGTGGAAAGAGTCGATGGGTAAATAATTAATGGGTAGATGGGGGAAGGAGCAGATGAACTAATGGGTTGATGGTCAAAGGGTAGAATTTGGAAAGTAGATGGGTAAATAGGAAGAAGATTAAATGGGTGAAACAATTGATGGGTGATGTTTTGAACTCCAATGACTCACTTTTCCCTCTTTACCATTCACCATTTCCTCTTCACTCATAACTCTTTACCATTTACCATTCACCATTCCCTCCTCACTCATAACTCTTTACTTTTCCCTCTTTACTATTAACCATTCACTTTTAACTTTTAACTCATTACTTATAACGATGAACTCACCATACAAGGGAAAAACCATTCTTGTTATTGCAGCTGGATTAATGCAGGTTCCGGCTATAAAAATTGCCCGTGAAATGGGACTCAAGGTTGTCGTTACAGATTACAACAAGGAGGCGATGGGGATGAAAATGGCTGATTTTCCCCTTGTTATTAGTACCAGAGATATTGACGGAACAATTTTAAAAGTTAAGGAATTTAATAGAAATCACAAAATCGATGGTGTTATAACTGTTGGAACTGATGCTTCAAGAACGGTTGCGGCAGTTGCAAATGCCCTTGGACTTCCAGGAATACGGTTTGAGGTTGCAGAACGTGCAACCAATAAAATAAAAATGCGCCAACGGTTTAAGAAAAAAAATGTTCCAATACCCGAGTTTAGGTCGATTTGGACACTTCAGGAAGCAAAAGAGGCAATTGATGAATTTGAATTGCCGGTGGTTATTAAGCCATCAGACAATATGGGAGCACGGGGCGTAAAGAAAATTACCAATAAAGATCAGCTTATAAACGCATTTTACGAAACAAAGGATGCCTCAATTAGTGGAGAAATTATTATTGAGGAGTTTGTTGATGGCAGAGAGTTGAGCATTGATGCGCTTGTTTATGATGGTGATATTCATTTCATGGGAATAGCCGATAGAATTATTGAATGTGAACCTTACTTTGTAGAAACGGGTCATATCATGCCGACAAACCTAGCCAAAAAGGAGCTTGAAAAAGTAAAAAAGGTTATGGCTGACGGTATAAAAGCATTGGGGATTAATCATGGGACGGCAAAAGGGGATATTCGATTTACCAAAAAAGGACCAGTTATTATTGAGCTTGCTTCTCGTCTCAGTGGCGGATTTATGTCTGCCTATACTTTTCCCTTATCCACAGATGTCAGTGTTATTAAAGGGGGAATTGAAATTGCCCTAGGCTTTAAACCTTCTGAAGTAACCCACGAACATAAGCGGGTAACGATGGAAGGGGCGATTATTGCAAAACCGGGACAGGTAATTTCCGTAAGTGGAGTTGATAAAGCAGCAAAATTAAAGGGGGTAAAGGAAATCTTTATTCATCATGAGCCGGGAAGTCATGTTGAAGCACCAACCAATAACATGGGAAAAAGCGGCAATATCATCCTTTTCGGTAAAACCCGTGATGAAGTTTTAAAAACCTATGAAAAAGCCAAAAAACTTATTAAGTTTGAAATAGGGGAGCCACCAAAACTTTCTTTGGAACAAATTCGTAACGAAGCACGAAAGAAGATGTTTCCAGCCTGTAAAGTTTGCAGTGTCTGCGATGGATATGAATGTGCAGGTAAAATGCCCGGTATGGGCGGAGTAGGAACCGCATCTTCCTTTAAATCCAATCTGGAGGCACTGGCAAAGTATAAACTCAATATGCGGGTTATTCATGACGTGAAAAACCCCACTCTTTCAAGTAACTTTTTTGGTATTTCTTTAGAGTTTCCGGTAATTTCTGCCCCCATGACGGGTACTGTTACCAATATGGGAGGACAGGTAGAGGAAGAGGAATTTGCGGAAAGTGTTGTGGAAGGGTGTAAGCTAGCAGGAACAATTGCAATGGTAGGAGATGGAGCCTCTCCAGAAAAATATAAAGTAGGCTTGAAGGCAATAAAAAAATCTGGTGGAATTGGAATTCCAATCTTTAAACCCCGTGAGTTTAATGAGGAAATTATCAAAAGAATAAAGGATGCTGAGGATATTGGAGCTGTTGCCGTTGGGGTGGATATTGATTCTGCAGCATTAATTACGATGAAGCTTAAGGGGCAGCCGGTTGGACCAAAATCCATCAAGGATTTACAGGAAATTAGGAAATCAACCAACCTTCCCTTTATTTTAAAGGGCATTATGACCAAGGAAGATGCATTGCTCGCCATTGATTCGGGAGCCGATTGTATTATTGTCTCAAATCACGGGGGCAGGGTAATGGATTATATGCCGGGAGCGGCTGATATTTTGCCTTCCATTGTTGACCTCTGCAAAGGTCGCATTAAAATAATGGTTGACGGTGGCGTAAGAACAGGCGTGGATGTTTTTAAATGTCTTGCCATCGGAGCTGATTTTGTTTCCATTGGAAGACCAATTGCCATTTCCGGTATTGGAGGGGGAATTTATGGGGTGAAATATTACCTCGACTCCATTAAAGAAGAACTCCGCAAAGTCATGATACTTACCGGAACGGCTTCCATTCAGTCAATTACCCGCAACGTTCTCTACAGAGAAGAGTAAGTTTTCTTATTAAAAAGAGAGATAATTTTAATAAAAAACCCTTCAACCATTTCTTGAATTTTTCTTAACATCGTAAAGGGTTTTTCTGTTGCTGATTTATAAACCAAATAAAAGCCTACGATGGCAATGAGAATATTGGGAGTCCACATTGCAATTGAGGGATTTATTTTTCCTGCATCACCAAGTCCTTCACCGGAAATTAAGAGCAGGTAGTAAACCAAAATAACAATTAAGCTGACAGCAAAGCCGCCAGATTTTCCTGCACGTCTTGAATGAAGCCCTAAGGGGGCACCAATAAATCCTAATAAAAGGCAGGCAAAGGGTATCGAGAATATTTTGTTCAGGCTCACCAGCTCACGGTTATAATCCTTGCCCTCTTTTTTCAAAACCTTTATTTTACTCAAGAGTTCTTTAATGGACATATCTCTGTTTCCCTTTAATGCACGTTTGCCATCCCCATCGTCAATATTAAGCTCAAGAGACAACAGGTAATTTTCAAATGAAAGGTGCTGATAAGCTTTTCGCTCTTCAACATAGTTATGTATTTGACCATCCTTTAAGTTGAGTTGCAGTTTCATACTTTTTGGGTTGGCAATGAACTGTCCTTTTTTAGCGGTAATCAGTTTTGCTTTGCCTGTCTTGGGATTATGGTAAATAAAAACTCCCTCTATGTCGAGTCCATCACTACTTTTGCTATCAATATATAAAACAAAATCACCAAAATTTTTATTAAATACCCGCTCTTTTATCTGCATACTTGCAGCTTTTTTAATAATATCGAAAATGAGGGTTTGAAAAGATTTATTTCCTTCCGGGAGAGCAATAATCATAAGGTAATAGTTGAACATGCATACGATAACAGAGAAGGCAATAACGGGGACGAGAAGGCGATAAAAAGAAACTCCGGCGGATTTAATGGCATCCATTTCACTGTCAGCGGTAAGACGATTGAAGGTTATGAGGGTTGCAGCAAGCAAAGACATTGGTACCGTTATAACGAGAAAAGCCGGGGAAACATAGGTGATTAAAAGAATGACCTTGGTAAATTCAATCCCTTTATTGGTAATAATTTCAGTGAGAAAAAGTATTTTATCGACAAACAGGACTGCTGTCAGAACAATAACCGAGAGGAGAAAAATTTTAACCATCTCGATAAAAATGTGTCGGTCTAGAATCACGATAAGGCTGTTATTGTTTTGAAACTGTCTTAATCAAAAGCACACTTGCCCCGCACCTGCTGTATTCTATCGTATCAAAAAAGGTGTTGGCAATAAAAATCCCCCTACCGTTTGGCATGTGCAGTCGTTCTATAAGCTGATCTTCTGGCATATTGAGGTATTGTTTGTAATCAAATCCATCTCCTTCATCACTTACATGTACGGCTACTTCATCACCAACAATTGAAAGAGACATTTCAATTATTGCGTTACAGGAGAGTTCTCTTTTTTCCAGTTCTTCAATGTATCGATCTTCTTTTATGAGGTTACTTTTTTCCTCTTCTGTTATTTTTAGGTTTCCATGTTCATAAGCGTTGGTAATGAACTCAACAACATATTGTACAAAATGAACTTTTTCGGTTCCCAATAATGTATTTTCAAGCTTTTGCTCTATCCAATCCTGTGCTAAATCAATATCAGACCTTTTTGACCTTAGTTTAATGAAGGAAATATTGCCTTCAAAATGCGTTAATTCACCATTCTCTGGAGAATGATGAACTCTTTGAAGAACATTCTTCACGAGATGAACAAACTCCCCTTTATCAAAGGGTTTCAGAAGATAATCCTGTACACCAAGCTTAAGAAGTTCCAGAGAAGCTCTGCAGCATGCAAGTCCGGTACAGGCTATAAAGGGGATGTTGCGGTTGTTGTAGTTGTACTTTGCCAATTCCTGACCAGTAATTCCAGGCATTTTAAGGTCGCTGAGAATAAGGTCAATGTTTTTATTTTCATAATAAAGTTCTATTGCTTTTTTACCGCTGTCTGCGGGTATGACCTTATAGTCGTTTTCTTTGAGGATTTCTGAGATGTAAAGAAGCTCATCCTCATTATTATCTACAACAAGAATCGTATGCATTGTCAGGTTTTATGTAAAAAATATTTCTGGTTATTATATCTGGAAGAGCCAAGCTTTACGCTTTCGTTAGGATTTTTACGGCAATTTTTTCTGGAATATGACATTTTTCATAAAGACTTTCAACGGTTTCCTGCTTAATTCTTTCGAGACTTCCGAAGGTTTTCAGTAAAAGGATTTTTCGTTTTTCACCAATTCCTTTAATTTCATCAAGTTCTGAAAAGAGATTTTTTTTGCGGTTAACTGTTCTTAAAAACGTTACGGCAACCCTGTGAACTTCGTCACGTACCTGCAATACTGTGCGCAATTCTGCTGAAAACTCTTTTACATCAACACTTTTTCCGTTTGTTAAAATAATTTCGTCGGTGATGATTTTGCTATGGCTTCCTTTTTTAGCTATTCCAATAATATCAATGTTTTTATATATTTCCGGAAAGGTATTGATAAGTAGATTTTCTACTACGCCCAAATGACCCTTACCGCCGTCGATAATTAAAAGGTCAGGTATGGGAAGGTGGTCGTCAATAATTCTTCTTATTCTTCTGGTAATAACCTCCTGCATGGAAAGGTAATCGTCCTGTTCCTTAACCGATTTCATTTTATAGTTGCGATACAGTTTTTTATCTGGTTTAAGGTTGACAAAAGAAACATGTGATGCAGTAATAGTGTCGCCAAGGTTAGAAATATCAAACCCTTCAATTAGCCTTGGAAGGTTTTTTAGCCTCAGAATTTTTTGAATACTTTTTAACTCCTGCTTAATTTTATCGGCGTTATTGATTTTATTCTCATATATGGATTCTGCGTTCTTTGCTGCCAACTTAAGAATTTTGTTTTTAAGACCTCGTTCCGGGACAATTAACTTTGTTTTTCGTTGAAGTTTTTCTGTAAGATATTCCTCCAGCTCTTTCCGGTCATCAAAATCAAAGGGAATAAGTATCTCGGATGGAATGGTGGATTTATCAAAGTAATAACGGCGTAAGGCTTCAGAAAGGATTTCCTGTGGATCGTTGGAAGAAAAACTATTGATAATGAAATCACGGTTTCCAGAAAGCTTTCCGGAAAAAAAGGAAAGAATCTGAACCACGGTAATATCGTCCTTAATGTAAAGTCCTACAGCATCTCTTGTTTCAAGGTTAGCACTGTAAACAGCCTGATTTTCAAGATGTTTTTTTACCATTTGAATACGATCCCGACATTGCCCCGCTTTTTCATAGTTTTGCTTTTGGGATTCATGGAGCATTTCTTCTTCCAGTCGTGAAATAAGCTCCTTATATTTTCCTTTAAGAAAAAGAATTACCTGCTTGATTAAGGCACTGTATTCCTCCGGGGAAATTTTCCCGGCGCATGGGGCAAAACATTGGTTCATCTGATAGTTAAGGCAGGGGCGTCTGGTTTTGACTCCATCAAGTACATCCTTTGATTGTCGAACTGGAAACAGTTTGTAAATGGATTTAAGGATATATTTAATCTCTGTGCCGGACGTATAGGGTCCAAAGTAGAGGTTCTTGTCGTTTTTTGGTTTACGTACGATTTTTAATCTTGGAAAAAGTTCAGAAGTTGTTACTTGAACAAAAGGAATATGCTTGCCGTCTTTAAGAAGAATATTGTATTTTGGAAGGTGCTTTTTTACATAATTGCTTTCAGTTATAAGAGCTTCTGCCTCGGTAGTTGTTTCCAATGTTTCAATATCAGCAATTTGATCAACCAAAACTGCGGTTTTGTAAGTAAGGTTACCTTTTGCCTGAAAATAAGAGCGTACACGGTTTCTGAGGTTTTTTGCCTTACCAATATAAATAATTTCACCTGACTTGTTTTTCATCAGGTATATTCCCGGTGATTCTGAAATTTTAGTAAAGTCAGGTTGAAAGCTCATAGAATAATAAAAGCAGAAGGTTGAAAATGTTAAATGTTGAGTGTTCTGTAAGAGATAATCTAAAAGATTTTTTGTGATGAAGCTGTTAGTCTAATAACGTCGACTACTATATAAAGTATGTCGTTGTTTTTCAGCAGTTTTATTGAATCTTTCAAATCAATACATCATTATCTACGTAAGCTTTTATACTTGATAAGGGGATATTGATCTGTTTAAGGCATTTCGAGAATCTTTAATGGTTTTCTCTGTGGGTTCATCTCTTTGCCATGCGCCAAATGTTAAGTCTAGAACATCAGCACCTGATTCTCTCTCAACTTTTTAAGCATATAATTTCACAGCATTTTCAATTATTGCTTTTTTTGAAATATGCAGATTGTTTGAAAGGTTTTTTATTCTGTAAAGAACCTCTTCGTTGATTCTTGTTGAAAATATTTTGTCCATCTCACATATTCATATACAGTAATAATATGTAAGAATTATAACGTAAGAATACTTTTTTATGAATTGGGATAAACGGAACCCACTATCAAAACCCGGTAGATGCTTATGGGCGACTTTCTTATATAAAGGGCTAAAAATTAGTTTTTTAGATGAATAGCTTCAATGTGTAACCTAAATCCTACAATCGGTGTAAAACCGATTGCAGGATTTAGGTATTACTTAAATATTGTCAATGAATTGTGAAATAGTTTATGATAGTCAGAAGCCATGGATAAAGGGAATGGCTATAAACAGTGGAGGGCTTATGACTAAAAACATTCAACAGGCATTTTTGCATGAATCAGCTTTTTTTCAGGGAATCAAAGATACGAGAATTTTTTATCAGGTCTGGAAACCAGAACATCCTCGGGGAGTTGTACTTATTATTCATGGATTTACAGAACATAGCGGACGCTACACCAATGTTGTCAACACCCTTTGTCCAGAGGAATATGCAGTTTGGGCAATTGACCACCGAGGACATGGAAAATCTGGGGGAAAGCAACATTATGTTGATAGTTTCAAGGACTTTTTCGCTGATATTGCAATTCTTGAGAAGATGTTACGAAAGGCTCACCCAGACCTTCCGGTGCATATTATTGGTCACAGTATGGGATCCCTCATAGCCAACCATTATGTTTCCTCACAAGAAAAACAAGATTACAGCTCCCTGACCCTTTCAGGAACGGGAGCAGCCGTGGGAGAAGGAATAGGGCAATTACAGATATTACTCTCCAAACTATTGTCAGCATTCTTACCTAAGCTTTTAATTCCGTCTGGCATCGACCCTAATTTTATTTCAAGCGATCAGGAAGTCGTAGAAGCATACAAAAATGACCCACTGGTAAAGTATCAAAAAGTTACCTCTCGCCTTGGTAATGAATTGTTGTGCTATCTTTCTACGATGAAGTGCGCAGCGAAAAAGGTCACGGTTCCCACCATGATACAGGTTGGTTCTCTTGATGACACCTTCAAACATAGTAGTTGGGATGAACTTTTCACCTCTTTTCCCTCAAAAGATAAGGTTTTTCAAAAATATGAGGGCTTGAAACATGAGGTATATAACGAGGTTGAAAAGGAAATACCACTGGCTGACCTTAAGGGTTGGATTAACAGTCACAATTAACTTCTCACTCTTCACCCATCACTTTTCCTCCTATTGTGTAAGGAAATTCCTATCAACATACCATTTGTCAAAGTTGTACGCTATTCCTGCCGGACCAGGGTCAATTCCCTTAAAACGACCATGAACTATTGGCAAAGATTCAGGAACATAAAGGAAGGTGTAAGGCTGTTCTTCTGCAAGGATTTCCTGAAATCGGTCGTAATATTTTCTTCGTTCCTCATGGTCGAATATTTTTCTTCCCTTCACAAGAAGTTCGTCAATTTCCTTGTTTATGTAATGAACAAAATTAAACTGGCTCGGTCCTGTTTTGCTTGAATGCCAGATATCGTATTGGTCAGGGTCACTACCGCTTACTGACCATCCAAGAATAATTGCATCAAACTTACCGACATCAACAAAGTCCTTTAAAAATGCCGCCCATTCAATAATCATAATCTCAACGTTAATACCAATCGCTTTTAATCGCATTTGAATTATTTCCGCTGTTTTGGCTCGCAAAGAGTTACCCTGATTGGTAATAATGGTGAAGGTAAAATCCTTGCCATCTTTGTCTAAAAGTCCGTCGCCATTAGTATCAGACCATCCGGCTTCCTTTAACAGCTCTTTTGCCTTTTCTGGGTTATATGGGTATTTCTTAACCTTATCGTTGTAAAACCAAGTTCCCGGTTTGTAGGGACCCTGAGCAGGTTGTCCCAAGCCTAAAAGTACACCTTCAATTATTTCATTTTTATCAATTGCATATGTTATTGCCTGTCTGACTCTTTTATCCTTAAATATTTCCCGCTCATGGTTATAGCCAAGGTAAGTATAAACAGACCCTATATACTTGAATTTATTGAAGTTTTTTTCAAAAAACTCTGAGTTTGTTTGCCTTTTGTACTGTGTCGGGGTTAATCCCATTTGATCAATTCCCTTTGACTTAAGTTCAAGAAATAAGGTTGCCTGATCAGGAATAACCCTCATGTGGTAAACGTCAATTTTAGGTTTTCCGTCAAAATAAGTTTCGCTTGCCTCAAGGGTAATTGAACTGCCGGTTTTCCATTCCTTAAATTTATATGGACCTAACCCAACTGGATTTCTTGCAAAAGGAGTTTTTGTTATGTCCTGTCCCTCTAAAATATGTTTTGGCAGTACCACCAAATTCCCCCAACTTGCTAATGCCGGAGCGAAAGGTTCTTTATAGGTTACACTGAAATTATAGTCGTCAATGACCTTGAATTCTTTGATCTCCATAAAGTCGCTGCCGTAGGGAGTTGGCGTATTTGGGTCTGTAATGAGCTTATAGCCAAACTCAACATCATGGGCAGTAAACTCTACTCCGTCCTGCCACTTCACTCCTTTTCTGAGGTGAAAGGTGATGGTAAGGTTATCTTCTGAAATATCCCAGTTTTCTGCCAGATCACCAACAATATTCAGGTTTTTGTCAAACTTAATAATGCCGTTGAAAATTAACCCGGCAATTGAGTGAGATGCTGCATCGGTGGCAATCATCGGAATGAGGTTTGATGCATCACCAATTCCCCCTTCAATCATTTTTGTTTTTTCTACAATAGCTTTTGGTTTTATTATTTCTTTTGTTTCTGACTGTTGCGAGTTCGACTTTTCACCCGACTGGTTTTGACAGGCGGTAAAAATAAAGAGGAGAAATATAAGGGGGATTATTTTCATCATAGTGAAATCCTTGTTTAGTTGTGATTTTTAAAAAAAAGCGTTAAATTACTCAAATTGTAAGGCAACTATTTTACATAAACAACGGTAACTAATCTTTATTAACTTTAAATGAGAGGAAAAAATGAAAAAAATAATTTCGTTAACAGCGGCAGCTTTACTCTTGTATGTTTTACCAACCTTTGCCGGGACCTACGAAGTGGACAAAGGACACAGTCGTGTGGGTTTTTCCATTAAACATATGGTCATAACAAATGTTGTGGGTAATTTTACTGACTTTTCAGGAACATTTGAGTTTGACGAAACAGCACAAACCTTAAAATCAATTGATGCAAAAATCAAAAGTGCCAGCATAAACACCGATATTGAAAAAAGAGACAATCACCTTCGATCACCGGATTTCTTTGATGTGGAAAAGTTTCCAGACATTGTCTTTACCATGAAGAGTTCCAAAGGTTCAGGAGAAGATATTACCGTTACTGGTGATCTTACTATTCACGGAGTAACAAAAAGTGTAACGTTAAAAGGTGAATTTGGGGGAACGGTAAAAGATCCTTGGGGAAAAACCAGAGCTGGTTTTTCAGCTTCCGGGGCAATTAATCGCTCAGACTTTGGACTTACGTGGAACAAAGCTCTTGAAACAGGTGGTCTGGTTGTTGGAGATAAAGTTAAATTAGTGCTGGAGATCGAAGGTATTCTCACAAAATAAAGGACTTTCATTTAACCTGTAAACTTTCTAACCCTTATTTATATTATGAATATTATAAAAACTTCTTTAGCGTTAACTCTTTTTATTTTATTTCCCTTTCATGCCCTTGCAGGAGAATTAACCGGAGAGCAAATAGCACAGGTTTGGGATAAAAGAGATGATGGGAACACCAGTATTGCGAAAACTAAATTTATTCTGGAAAACAAACGAGGACAACAACGAATCAGGGAAACAATCAGGTATTGGAAAGATTATGAAGGACAGGATGGAATTGATGAAAAATCAGTTCTTTTCTTTCTTTCACCACCTGATATAAGAAAAACCGGTTTTCTCAACTGGTCTTATGCGGAAGTTGACAAAGACGATGACCAGTGGCTTTATCTTCCAGCCCTCAAAAAGGTTAAACGAATAGCATCTGACAATAAGGAAGATTATTTTATGGGAACGGATCTTACCTATGATGATATGGGCGACCGTAAGATAGAAGAGGATACTTTTAAACTTCTGAAAGAAGAAACCCACAAAGGTAAGGAATGTTATGTGTTGGAGGCAATTCCTAAAAAAAAGGACTATATGTATTCAAAACGTATCATCTGGCTTGATAAAAAGGAATTAACAGAATATACCGTTCTTTTTTACGATAGAAAAGGTAAGGAACTCAAAAAACTTGAAGAAGACTGGATTAAAGTAAGTGGTATTTGGACGTTAAAGAAAATGTATGTCGAGAACTTTTCCAACGGTCATAAAACAACCATTAACATAGAGGATGTTCAAATTAATCCTGAAGTAAATGACTCTGTTTTTGTTAAAAAAACCCTTAAGAACGCATCTCGGTTTATGCAATAAAGGTGTAAAATCGTTCTGAAAAATAATGAAAAAGTCCCAAAAGCGGGGGTTCACGATTGAATGATGACAGCTATAAAATAGAAAAACTTAAGAATACTTATCTGGACATTGCCCCCTATGTATGGGGTATTGCATTTATCTGGACAGTTGTCCTTGCTATATCTCTTTTTTGGAACCTTCATCTGATCAAGGAACGGGATATTGAGAATGCCATAATTCAGGCTCAGATAGCGTATTCTAAAGATGTTATTTATCGGCGTTGGAATACCAGTCACAAAGGAGTTTATGTTCCTGTAACCGATAAAACACCTCCCAACCCTTATCTTGCTCATATCCCTGAGCGGGATATTACTACTCCTTCTGGGAAAAAACTTACCCTTATGAATCCTGCTTATATGACACGTCAGGTTTTGGAAATGACAGAGGAGGTGTTTGGACTCAAAGGGCATATTACCAGCCTGAATCCAATACGAAAGGAAAATAAAGCAGATTTATGGGAAACAAAAGCATTGGAAAAGTTTGAAGAAGGAGTAACTGAGGTAAGTTCAGTGGAAGTTATAGATGGGGAAGAGTATTTGCGTCTTATGCGACCCCTTAAGGTGGAAAAGGGATGTTTGACTTGTCATGCACAGCAGGGTTATAAAGTTGGTGATATTCGAGGGGGAATAAGCGTTTCAGTGCCTTTGGCAAAAATAAAAATCCTTTCAACAAAGTACATATATAACCTCTCAATAATACATATCATTCTTTGGTTTGTCGGTATTGTCGGTATTGCGTGGAGTAAAAGTAAACTGGAAAAAAGCGAATGGAAAAGGGAGCAAGTTGAGGAAACCCTTGAAAAAGCCTACGAGGAAGTAGAACATCGGGTTGAAGCACGTACAAGAGAACTTGAAAATTCATATCAGGACTTATATCAGGAAGGATTAAATAGGGAAAAAGCTCAGGTTGAGCTAAAAAACCTCAACGAACATCTCGAACAAAAAATAAGTGAGCGAACAAAGGATTTAAGGTTGAGTAACGACCAACTCTCGGATTCTTTAAAGGCTTTAAAAGAGGATGAAGAAGCAGGAAAAATGATTCAATTTTCCCTCCTACCTCGTGAAGTAAAGACAATTAACGGCTTTACATTTCATCGGTTTTTGCAACCATCGATGTTTGTTAGTGGTGATTTCCTCGATTATTTTGAATTAAATAGTCGTTATACCGGTTTTTATATTGCTGATGTTGCTGGTCATGGAGTTTCATCGGCATTTGTAACGGTACTTTTAAAAACGCTGTTCTCCAATTATATACATTACTTCAAGAATGAGAATGACAATACAATTCTTAATCCTCAACAACTTATGTCCAAGTTAAATGTCGAATTCATGCAAAGGAAGCTCGATAAACATGTTGCTGTATTTTATGGGATATTTGATAATGAAAAAAACAGTATGATTTATACGAATGCGGGTCAGTTTCCTCATCCTTACTTAATTGTTGATGGAAAAGAAACCTCATTGACAACAAAGGGAGTTCCGCTGGGTTTGTTTGACTTTGCACACTATAATAATTTCGAACTTGACCTGCCGGAAACATTTAAAATGGTTTTCTTTTCAGATGGTATTTTGGAAATAATTCCCCAAAAGCTTTTACGGGATAAGGAGCTTTTTCTCAAAACCCTTGTTACTAAAAAAGATGTTTCAGTCTCCACTATTATTGAAGCAACACACCTCAAGGAAAAGGAGCATTTTCCCGATGATATAACTATTATGATTATCGATAGAATAAAATAATTTTTCTGATACTCAATTTATTAACAGAGCGTAAACATAATGTCGGAACATCAAATTTTATATGCAATAAGAAATGAAAAATGCATTGTCAAGATGGTTGGTGAAATTCGCTATACTCTTGGCAATAGCTTCAATAAAATACTGGAGAAAGCGTTTAACAACTCAGCGGTTGAGTCCTATATTCTTGACTTAAAAGAAACGAGTTATATTGACAGCACAAACCTTGGTTTAATTGCAAAGATTGCCAATTGGTGTCAAAAAAAGAATTTCAAAAAGCCCGTAATTATTTCCAATAATGAGGATGTAAATGTAGTACTCTTTAATATGGGCTTTGACCATTTTTTTTATATCGTGGATGAAGCTTCACTAAAGGAAAATGGTTTAAAGGAGGTTGAATTCACTAAAGGAAAAGGAAAAGAAGTTGCCGATCTTATCCTTGAAGCCCACAAAACCCTTATGGAAATGAACGAAAAAAACCGTGAGGAATTCAAAAGCGTTGTTGACGTTATGGAGCAACAGGTTAATCAGTAATACAATAACAAGCTGAACTTCATCAAGAATTATTGATGAACGGTCTCTTTTTGATTTACGCTATTGTTGTTGAGTAATCGTCGCCGGATCCGGCATAGGAATAAGCAAAACGAAGAGAAAAAAACTTCCGATAATGACCAGTAAAACATAATGAAATATCTCAAGGTGTCGTTGTTTTGCTGCACGGTGTCGTAAACCGACCCTTAAAACATAGAGGCAGAGCAAAAACCCAACAAGAAAAACAAAAATCTTGTATAAAAGAATTGATGACATTTTTTTATTTATAGTTAACAGTTATTGTTTTGTGTTCCACTCTCAAAATCTCCATTCAGTTCCTTCACACTTTCCCATTGAGTGGGCTTAAAGCTTTTTCTGTGTATTCTGTGGCTCAATTAATTAAGAAATCAACATCTTTTTTTACCAGAAAACATTTTTTACCTTTTGCGCCTCTTCGCCTAAGAGGAATTTGAGGAATCTTTATTTCTTTATTTTTGTTATTGCTAAAGAAAACGGTGATATCTCCAAGAAAAGGTACTCCCTTTGCCTGAACAACCTTTTCCCCCTCGGTTCTCATTAAAATTACCCCTGAAGCAGGACCGTTCATGACGGAAATCTCGTTACTTTTTATCCTGACCATTTTACCGTCAGCGGTTGCAAGGAGAACATAGGGGTGATAGAGAATAATGACTGAAGCAAGTTTTTCACCATCCTTTAGATTAAAAAACTTTCTGCCAGTTTTAGTTGTTTCTCCCAGTTGGCTATAATTAAAGCAAAATCCCTTACCATTTTCGTGAACGGCAAGAATCATTGGTTGAATGGTTTTTTCTTCAATAAGAGTATTGACTTTTTCCTGAATAAACTCGTCATTTTCAAAGGGGATTTGGTAAAGAGTGCTTTGTAATGGCTGTTCTTTAGTTTCTTCCTTAAAGAGCGAGCCTTCTATTCCTTCTCCTTCATTTCCTTCCTCATTCTCATTTCTTACATATATGAGGTCACCTTTGAGTAATTCGGTTTTCTTTCCATAATGGGAAATATAGTTGGCTATGTCTCTCTTTATAGTAGTCAGACAGTTTTTTGCATCCGCATGAATCATCGAAATAACGTTCTCGCCATCAGCAAAGCGGAAAATTGACTGAATGGGAGAGCCAAAGCCAGCCCCTGATGGGAAATCAACAATTTTTGTTGAGTAAAGCTTTCCAGCATCGGTAATAAAGGAAACCAGCTCCGAGGTATCAATGTAAAGGAAAAAACCGAGCTCATCATCTGGTCTGAACTTTAGATTTTCTGGTTCTACCCTGCCTTTAATATATTTAACCCAGCCCTTTTTGCTGAGGGTTAGGGTCACTTCCTCGTGAACAATAAAATCATGATCGCTTACCTCAACGGTTTCTGCTTCTTCAAAAACAGTTCTTCTTTTATCACCAAACTCTTTAATGATTTCTTCAGATTCCTCCACCATAATTCCGTATATTTTTTTCTCGTCTGCTAAAAGTCCTTCAAGGTAGTCAACCCGCTCCTGTTTTTCTTTATGCTCCAACCTGAGGTTATCAATTTCCAGTCCCACAAGCGAGTAGAGATGCATGTCGAGAATTGCGTTTGCCTGCTCTTCATCAATGCTGAAAGCTTTTTGAAGTTTTTCGTTAGCCTCTTTCTTTTTCTTCGATGAGCGAATAAGTTTTATTGCTTTATCAAGGTCATCGAAAATTGCAAGAAAACCTTCAAGGATGTGAATTCTTCTTTTCAGGTTGCCAAGTTCAAAGTTAATGCGGTTTATTACGACTTCTTTCCTGAAACGAATGAAGGCAAGGTATATTCCTTTAATTGAAAGTTTTTCAGGTCTGTTTTCCTCGGTAATGCAGGTAAAGTTAAGGGGAAAGGTCTTTTCAAACTCGGTGTTACGGGAAATATATGCCATGATTTTATCCGGGTCTGCATCACTTTTAATTTCGATGACGAGGCGAATTACTTCCGTGCTTTCGTCCCTAAGGTCGCTTATCTGAGGAAGCTTTTTCATGTTCACCAGTTTGCCAATACTTTCCGCAAGCTTTGCCTTATTTACTCCGTAGGGAACTTCATTAATGACCAACTGCTTTTTACCGTACTTTAACTCCTCAACTTCCCATTTGCCTCTAATTCTAATATTTCCCCTTCCGGCTTGTACATCTCCTTAATCTCTTCTTTAGGGGTAATGATAATTCCAGCGGTAGGAAAATCAGGACCGGGCATAATTTTCATAATTCCAGCGGTGTCTAAATCTGGGTTATTAATTAATGCAATAACAACCTTTAAAACTTCAGTCAGGTTATGGGGGGGGAAGGAGCACGCCATCCCGACAGCAATTCCTGATGAGCCGTTTAATAATAAACCGGGAACCTGCGTTGGAAGAACTTCCGGTTCTTCAAGGGTATTGTCGTAGTTTTCTCTGAAAGTAACGGTGTCCTGTTTAATTTCTTTAAGAAAAAGGTCGGTGATTTGTGTTAACTTTGCTTCAGTGTATCGATATGCAGCTGCAGAATCACCGTCCATACTGCCGAAATTTCCCTTTCCGTTAACAAGCTGGTAGCGCATGGAAAAATCCTGCGCCATCCTTACCATTGCATCATACGTAGAGGTATCACCATGGGGATGGTATTTACCAAGAACGTCTCCAATGATTTTTGCCGATTTTACGTGGCGGGCAGTACTTTTAAGTCCAATTTCACCCATTGCAAAAAGAATTCTGCGGTGAATCGGCTTTAAGCCGTCCCTGACATCGGGAAGTGAACGGGAAATAATGGTTGAAAGAGCGTAGGTGAGAAAGCGTTCCTGTAACTCATCCTCTATTTCTGCTTTAATGATTTTTTCTTTTATGCTCATGCTTTACGGGAAAAATTTCCACAAATGTTACCACAAAACTGTTACAATATACGCCGCTTAAAGAGGCATTCGTTAAAAAATAATCTGAAAATTATGAAGAAAATTACCATACCATCCTTGCAGGAAAAAAAAAGTAAAAAGAAAAAAATTAAGTGTTTGACAGCCTATGATGCCATTATGGCGAAAATTCTTGATGATTCCGGGGTGGATATTATTCTTGTAGGTGATTCCCTCGGTATGGTTGTTCAGGGAAAACAGAACACCCTGTCGGTAACAATGAACGACATGAAGTACCATACGAGAATTGTTGCCAGTGCGGTTTCAAATGCTTTGGTAATAGCTGATATGCCATTTCTTTCTTACCATGGATTAATTGAGGATGCTGTTTTGAATGCAGGCTCTTTTTTACAGGAATGTGGAGCTGATGCCGTGAAGGTTGAGGGAGGTGAAGCAGTTATAGATATTGTGTACGATATGGTTGAGCTTGGCATCCCTGTTATGGGGCATGTTGGTCTGACTCCCCAAAAAGTAAAACAATACGGTGGTTTCAAAACCCAGGGAAAAACAACTGCCGAAGCAAAAACTATTTTAACTGATGCCAAGCTTCTTGAGGAAGCGGGAACGTTTGCAATTATCGCTGAGGGAATTCCAGCAGAACTAGGGAAAAAGCTGGCAAAAGAAATTTCCGTTCCTATAATTGGTATTGGTGCAGGACCATACACAGATGGACAAATACTCGTTATAAACGACCTGATTGGCTTAACAGAATATGTTCCAGGCTTTGCAAAACAATATTGCAATATGAAGGAGGTTGTTTCAAAGAGTGTTGCAGAATATATGCTTGATATTGATAACGGAAAGTTTCCTGTTCCCCCCGACAAGGAAAAAGACAACATGAAACATCTTAAGTCCATAAAATAAGGTCAAATTACCAAGGAAATACCTTATAATAATGGGCTTTTTTACCCCCCCCTGAAGAAAGAAAAATATGAGATGTGGCGTAGTGGTTTTTCCTGGCTCCAACTGTGATCATGATACCTATAACTTACTGAAAGAGCTGGGCTGTGATGTTCAGTGGCTTTGGCATAAAGAACGGGAAATTAACAACATTGATGTTGTGTTTGTTCCTGGTGGTTTTTCCTATGGAGATTACCTCAGAGCTGGTTCAATAGCACGATTTTCCCCAATTGTTGACGAAATAAAAAGCTTTGCCGGAAAAGGTGGTTATGTTGTTGGTATTTGCAACGGTTTTCAGGTGTTGGTTGAATCCCATATGCTTCCCGGAGCCTTAATGCATAACAACAGTGGTTATTTTATTTGCCAAAAACAATACTTAAAGGTTGAGAATAATTCAACTGTCTTTACTTCTGGTTACGATAAGGGGCAGGTGGTGAATTTCCCCATTGCCCATGGAGAAGGTAAATTTTATGCAGATGACGAGGTAATAAAAGAGCTTGAGGATAATGACAGCATTATTTTTCGCTACTCAAATAAAAAAGGCGAAGTTTCTGGGGAAACAAACCCCAACGGTTCAAGGCACAACATTGCAGGCATTTGTAATAAAAAAGGAAACATATTAGGCCTTATGCCCCATCCGGAGAGGTCTTCAAGCAAACTCCTTGGTTGCGAGGATGGCTTGCCCTTTTTTCAATCAATTATGAATTCCCTTAAATAAATGGAAATTACAAAAGAAGTTGTTAAAGAACACGGATTAACAGAAGAGGAATACGAAAAAATCCTCGAAATCCTTGAAAGAAAACCAAACTATAACGAACTTGGAATTTTTTCCGTCATGTGGTCGGAGCACTGTAGCTACAAATCTTCCCGTGTTCATTTACGAAACTTTCATACTGAAGGAAAACAGGTAATTCTTGGTCCCGGAGAAAACGCCGGAGTTGTTGATATTGGCGATGGATTAGGTATTGTTTTCAAAATGGAGTCCCATAACCATCCCTCATTTATTGAACCATTTCAAGGAGCTGCAACAGGTGTTGGGGGCATTATGCGGGATATCTTTACCATGGGTGCTCGACCAATAGCCTCCCTCAACCTTCTTCGCTTTGGACAAAAAAGTAATCAAAAAACAGGTTACCTCGTCCGTGGAGTTTCTGCGGGAATTTCGCATTATGGAAATTGCATGGGCATTCCGACAATTGCCGGAGAAACCTTCTTTGATGCTTCGTATGACGGAAATAATCTCGTTAACGCCATGACCCTTGGTTTGGTTGAAAAAGACAAAATATTTACCGGATCTGCCAGTGGAGTTGGTAATAAGGTTTATTACATTGGTTCAAAAACCGGGCGGGACGGAATTCACGGTGCAACCATGGCATCTGCCTCTTTTACCGAAGAAACAGAAGAAAAACGCCCGACTGTTCAGGTAGGTGACCCCTTTGCTGAAAAAGTTTTGCTGGAAGCGGTTCTGGAATTAATGGAATCAGGAGCAGTAGAAGGAATTCAGGATATGGGAGCTGCCGGGCTGACCTCCTCCTCAATTGAAATGGCGGATAGAGCCGGAAACGGTATTCGTATTAATCTCGATAATGTGCCGCAGCGGGAAGAAAATATGACTCCCTACGAAATTATGCTTTCAGAATCACAGGAAAGAATGCTGGTGGTCATTAAAAAAGGTATGGAAAAATTCGTGAGCGAAATTATTGATAAATGGGATATTGCACAAGCAGAAATCGGAGAAGTAACCGATACTGGTCGAATTGAATGTTTTGCCAAAGGTGAAAGGGTGATGAACATTCCAATTAAACCTCTTGTTTCTTCAGCACCAGTTCTTAACAGACCAATAAAAGCATATTCTCGGGATGAAAAAATTAATATTCCTCTGAACAACGATGAAAACCTTGAGGAACGGATTTACGAGTTTATCGGTTCAGTAAATTTATGCTCTAAGCGTTGTATTTATAGTCAATACGACTATATGGTCGGCACCGATACGGTTAACGGTCCGGAAAATGACAGTGGAATTGTCAAAATCAAAGGCACAACGAAGGGAGTTGCCGTAACAACTGACTCCTTGAGCAGATATTGTTTTATCAACCCCTATGAAGGAGGAAAACATACCGTAGCGGAAGCAGCAAGAAATATTGCCTCTTCCGGAGCAAAGCCACTGGCAATAACAGACTGTATGAACTTTGGTAACCCTGAAGTTCCTGAGGTTATGTACCAGTTTGCCGAATCGGTTAAAGGCATTACAGAAGCCTGCATAGCCCTTGACACTCCGGTGGTGAGCGGAAATGTTTCTTTTTATAACGAAACCAATGGTGTAGGAATTTATCCAACTCCCGGAATTGGCATGGTGGGTTTGATTGAAGATGTTACCAAAGCAAAGAAAAGTTTTTTTACAGAAGCAGGACAGGACATTTACATGACTGGAACGTTTTCCGAGGTACTTGACGGCTCTGAATATGCAAGTTATTTCTTTAAGCAGGTGGGAAGTCAGCTTCCCGAACTTGACTTAAAGAGGGAAATGCAAACAATTCAATTTATTCTTGAAGCAGTTGATAAAGAGCTTGTTACAGCAGTTCATGATGTGGCAATTGGCGGTTTGATAAAAACCCTCCTTACGTCACTCTTTACTGAAGACATGTTGATTGGAGCAGAAATAAGTAACCTTCCTTTAGACGACTTTTCACTTGAATCTATTCTTTTTGGTGAAGTTTCCGGCAGGTTTGTTTTTACTGCCGACACCAATAATGCATCTCAAATAGAAGAACTGGCAAATTCCAATTCAATACCTCTTACAAAAATTGGCTCAACAAACGATTTGCAAAACCTAACCTTCACCAAAAACGACAAGACCTTCCTTTCCCTCGACATTAAAACAGCCTTCAAAAACTGGAACGAAGGTCTCTCCAACTTCTTTTAATTCCTTTATCTGTTCTAAACCTTCGTTGTTTTTGTACATTTAAAAAATGTGATATTTATTGTTTTTAAAGAAATCTTTATTGATATTGTGTTGTCTATATAAGATTTTATACAACAAACCCCATCAAATAAATTTCACTTTTGTAGCAGCAAGGCTCTGCTTGCTACGCAGCATAAATATTAAGGGTGGGGTTAACCCAAGTTCGGCACTTTTTTAGCGATATTTGTTTAAAAACAATGGTTTAGCTTAAATTAAAGTATAGTTTTCGGCACTACATTTTTTCAGG
>JADGAW010000019.1 GCA_015231815.1 Nitrospinota bacterium | reverse complement strand
GCATCAACATCTTCTACCTGAACAACTTCATCGATTAATTCAGTATTGAGAATTGAAGGAACAAATCCTGCCCCGATTCCCTGAATTTTGTGGGGACCTGGGGAACCACCGGAAAGTACCGGGGATTTTGCTGGTTCAACCGCATATATTTTTGCGTTAGGAAATTTTGCTTTTATAACTTCTCCGGTTCCGGTTAATGTACCTCCGGTTCCAACACCAAAAACACAGGCATCAATTTGCTCACCAGCCATGGCTTCTAATATTTCTGGTCCTGTGGTTTTTCGGTGAATTTCCGGGTTTGCCGGGTTGTCGAACTGTTGAGGCATAAAGTATCCCTCATTTTCGTTCAGAAGCTCCTCTGCTTTTTCAATTGCTCCTTTCATTCCTTTTGCTGCAGGAGTTAAGACAATTTCAGCACCGAGGGCAGTTAAAAGAGCTCTTCGCTCGATACTCATGCTTTCCGGCATTGCCAAAACGACGTTATAGCCTCTTGTTGCACCAAGAAGTGCTAAGCCAATACCAGTATTTCCACTGGTTGGTTCAACAATTGTTCCGCCGGGTTTTAAACTGCCACCTTTCTCTGCGGCATTAATCATTCCGACAACAATTCTGTCCTTTACACTTCCGCCAGGGTTGCTTGATTCAATTTTTGCATATACATTGGCATCATTTGCGCTTGTAAGTTTATTAAGTTTTACCAGTGGGGTGTTGAAGATAATTTCTTCTGCGCTTTGTAAAAATTTTGCCATTTCATCCTCCAGAAATTTTAATAAAGGGGGCTATTATATCGCAATTGATTGTTTTTTTGAACGAGAGTACGTCTGGTTGAAGAACATTATTTTATCGGCTCTTAAGCTTGTAGCTCAAGGTTTTGACTTAATGTCAAGCTTTCAAGGTTGAACCCTCACAGACCTTTGGTTATTTAGCTGTTTTCAGCAATAAATGATGTAAGAGCATCTATTGTTTCAACAGAGTTTGTTTCAGTAAAGGTGAGGAGCAGGTTATTGGGGTAGTTGTTCTTTCCGTAAATCTTTTCCAGTGGTATGCCTGCAACAATTCCTTTTTTCAACCCTTTATGAAGAAGCTCTTTAGCGTTGGATGGAAGTTCAATAACAAACTCATTAAAGAAGGAAGCATTTTGAGGGGTTTTTACTCCTTTAATAGCCTTAATGTTATTAAAAGCATATGAAGCGAGTTTTGCGTTGTGCTCCGCCAACTCTTTTAATCCGTTTTTACCATAGAGGCTAAGATAAATAGATGCCGAAAGGGCACAGAGTCCCTGATTAGAACAAATATTAGATGTTGCCCGTTCCCTTCTTATATGCTGTTCTCTTGTTGCAAGGGTGAGAACAAATCCTCTTTTATCGTTGGTATCTTTTGTTTGCCCAACTATTCTTCCTGGCATAGAGCGCATATATTTTTTTTGTACGGCAAAAATTCCAAGCAAGGGACCTCCGAAATTAACTCCGTTTCCCAGTGACTGACCTTCTCCAGCAACAATTTCAACTCCGTAATCTATGGGAGCTTTCAGTAATGCCAGAGATAAAGCTTCAGTAAATGCATAAATAAGTGTTGTACCGGATTCTTTGGCAAGGCTGCTTATTTCGTTCATATCCTCAAGAAGACCAAACTGGTTTGGAGTTTGTACAATTAAGCAGGCAAAATCTCCCTGTTGAATTTTACTTTTCAGGTCGTTTATGTCAATTCTATAATCATCTACTGCAACGTGAGTAACGTTAAGGTGAGAATTATTGGTGTAGCTTTCAAGAACATCAAGGTAATTTTTGTTTATGGTTCCACATGCAAGGATATTATTTCGTTTGGTATGACGGCAGGTCAATAAGGCTGCTTCAGTAACGGCTGTTGCTCCATCATACATTGATGCGTTGGAAGCGTCCATTCCTGTAAGAGCACAAATATGAGATTGATACTCGAAAATTGCCTGTAAAGTTCCTTGACTAATTTCTGGTTGGTATGGAGTGTAAGCAGTAAAAAATTCTCCCCGGGAGGTTATGTTTTTTATTATTGAAGGAATGTAATGGTTGTAAATGCCGCCTCCGACAAAGCTGCTTTCCTCGTAATTACTGTTCTTATTGCTGATGTTCGTAATGTGGTTGGTTAATTCCTGTTCAGAGAGTGTTTCAATTGCATGGGGATTTTCTGAAAGTTTGAACTCGTTGGGAATTGATTGGAAAAGTTCTGAAACTTCCTTTATGCCAATAGTTTTCATCATAGATTCAACTTCAGATGATGTATGAGGCAGGTAAGGATGTCCTAGATGTAACGTATTCATAAAAAGGGGAACCTCTGTTTAAATCGTTAAATTAATGGTATTTTGAATATTGAGCTACTATTCATTACATGTAATTACTCTTTTGAAACATTAAATTGTTTCATTTGACTATTAAGAAATTTTGCTTTTTCAACAATTGCAGAAACTTCATTAAGTGTTTTGTTTACCATTTTAATATTATCAACTGAAAAGTTTTCAAGAACATTTGTGGATTCAACGACATCGGTAAACAATGCTTTTTGATGTCCTGAGGTTTCTTTTACCTCTTTGCACTTTTGGTTCATTGAAGAAATTGATAAAACAATTTGTGATACAGCAGAACTTTGTTCCTGCATTGCAGCTTTAACCTGCTGAGCTCCAATATTAATTTTACTTACTGCTCCGGTAACGAGATTTGCTGCTTCAGCCTGTTCATTTGTAGCATTAGATATTTGTTGTGCCATAGTGTCAATAACATCAACCTTTGCAACAATATCGTCTCCTGCTGCATTGAGGTCTTCTGTTGCCATGATAATATCAGAGACCTGTTTTGAAACATTTTTGACGGAACCAGAAACATTTTCGGAAGAACTTTTTTGTTTTCCCGCAGCATCACCAATTTGTTTTACCAGTTCTTTGGTTTTTTCAACACCCTGAATAATACTTTCAAGTGCTTTACCGGAATTTTCTGCAAGCTGAACTCCTTCTTCAACCTCGGAAGTACCTTCTTCCATTGCTCTCACCGCTTCATCACTTTCGCCCTGAATACCTTTAATAAGGTCTGCTATTTCTTTTGTAGCATTACCGGAACGTTCTGCAAGTTTTCTTACTTCATCGGCAACAACAGCAAAGCCTTTTCCATGCTCACCTGCACGGGCAGCTTCAATTGCGGCATTAAGAGCAAGAAGGTTTGTTTGTTCGGCGATGTCGTCAATAACGTCAATAATATCTCCAATATCCTCTGCGCTGTTGGAAAGACCTGATATAACACTAGAGGACTTACTGACCACCTCTTTGATTTTAATCATGCTCTTGATTGCTTTTTTCATTGCTTCTCTTCCTTTTTGAGCATCTTCGGCAGTTTGCATACCGATTTTTCCAGCATCTATTGAGTTTAGGGCAACTTCATCACTGTTGGTGTTGAGTTCTTCAACACAGGACAGAATTTCCTGTACAGCGTTATTAATTTTATCTGCATTATTTGAAACGGTTCTGATGTTGTTTCTCACTCCATTGGCTGAGGACTTTGTCTCGCTGGCCGCATCAACAATATCTTTTGAATTGGAAGCTACATTATTAACAGAAACGGCCATTTCTTCAATTGCTGAAGAGGTTTCTGAAACAGATGATGCTACATCTATGGTTAATTTTTCAACATTTTCAATACTTTTTCCTGTTTCTTCAACTGCGGAAGAAACATCTTCAGCAACTTTGTATAGATCGTCAACATTATCATTAACAATAATCACCGACTCCATGGCTCCTTCAATAAGCTCTCTTTCCTGTTTTACGAGCTTTAACTGTTGTTGAGCGTTCTGTTCAACAAGCTGACTGCCCTTTTTAATATCTTCAGCAGACTTGTTCAATTTATCGCTGCTATTGATAACGTTATTGATTGTATTGTTGAGGTTTTGCGACATTTCGTTCATCGCCTGAGAAATAGCTCCAATTTCATCTTGAGTTGTAACTTTAACCCTTTTCGTAAAATCTCCGCCTGCAATGGATTTTGTAATGTCAACAATCTTAAGAATGGGTTTAATGACCAACCCTTTAACAGTAAAGGAAATAATTAACAGAACTAAACCAATTAAGATAATTGCCTCAATAATAGCAGCTCTGATAGCTTTATTAATATTGGTTTGCATGGGGGTTAAATCAGCAAGAATTTCATATGCTCCATGAATTTCTCCGGTTTTCCATTCTTCCATAGGTAATCCTAAAGGGTCTTTTAACTCTCCTGTAACACTGTCCTTAATGCTTCCATGGCAAACCAGACAATCTTCTGTTAGAACAACCGCTCTCATAAACCTTAAAACATTTTCACCTTTATCAACCTGGTGGATTTCTTTCGTCTTATTTTTTTTCATTAAGAGGAGCATTTCTCGCTCCAGATCGGTTGGTTCGTTATCGGGATTTCTTGGATCAATTTTCGGAACCCTGAAGTTATAGTTGGCTTCCTTTGATTTCATCATGGCAACATTCCAGCCAGCAACGACAGGAACAGTCCAGTAAAAAGAGGTCTTTTTAGCTGCTTCGATGATGTTTTTATTTCCGGTTATTCCCCTTACCTGTTCCATGGCACTTTGAATGAGTTTTTCATCATCAAAGACTTTATATTTATTTCTGAGCATTCCCATATATTCTCTGGCACTTTCTGCTTCGATGGTTATTGCCCTTGCTTTACTAATCATTTCAGAGGTATATACCTCTTTAAGCTGATTAATGGAAATCGTGAGGTTGATAATGTATCCCACAATAAATCCAATGGAGATTACAATAAGGAGCTTATTTCCGAAACTTAATTTATTGAGTATATCGTTCATAAACGTTTCCTTTCATTCTCACGAAATAATAAATATTAATAGTGGTAAAAATTAAAAAGAGCTATTTTTATCGATAAAAATTCTTTTGAATTTTGAACTCTCTAAGTTCTTATGGCACTTTGCACAAATCACACTTAAGGCTTCTTTTTGAAGAAAATAATAGTTACCCTTACCCTCTTTATGCGCCCAATGACAATTTACACATTTTATATTAAAAGGCTGTTTATGGGCAATTAAACCGTGAAATTTTTTGCTTTTATGTTCGTATATTTTCATATCATGGCAGCTTTTGCATATTGCATCTTCCATGGGGTACCGTAAAGGAGTTGTATCACTAAATGTATTCAGGATATATTTTCCCAAATTAATAAATGCAGAGGTATCGTTTAAAAGGGTTGTTTTCCAACCACTTCCTTTATGACAATCTATGCAGGTAAAACGGGCTTTTTTAATTTTGTGAAAACCTGCAAGATCGTTGGGGGTGACAGCGACAAAGTTGTTATATTCCTCATCATGTAACTTTGTGGTTGTATTAAGGTGGCATGAGTGACAGAACTCAACGCCATCATTTGTTTTATGAATATAGAGTCCGTAGAGACAAAGGGTAAAAAAAAGCCCAAAGGAGATGAACAGTTTTTTTCTCATTCACTATTCCATCAATTGATATTTTTTTTTAATTCTATGAATTCGCTGCTGAGATATTTCCAGAAGAGGGTGTAATGTTTTTCTTTTATCATAAGCTGATTTTAACCCTTCAAAAACAATAGCTTCTGTATTACAGATTAAAGCCATGTCGTTACCTGCTTGAAAAGAAAGTTCCACTGATTCATTGATAAATTTAAGTTCTTTCTTTCCCTCATTCACTAAGTTGTTTTCTTCTATGTAAATGGGTATTGCATTCATTTCAAGGTCGTCGGTAATTACGATATTTTCATAGCCAAGTTTTTTCCTGAGAATGTCGTTGATTATGTAATGTGAGAATGTTGCAGGTTTTTTGTCAACCTTATTAAAAAGGACATGAGCTGTCATAATCATGTCGAGTTTTCCCTTTTGAATGAGATTTTTGTAGGGTTGAATATGTATTTCTTGAAGCTCCTGTTCCGTTATTTCAGAAGTAGGAAGTTCGTGGTGTGAGTCGGCAAAGGTCATTCCATGTCCGGGAAAATGTTTTCCGCAATGAACAAGATTGTGTTTCATGGTTGAATCAATGACTTTTTCGGCATATTTTGTTACGGTTTCAGGGTTATTGCCATATGATCTGTCGCCAATTACCTGATTTTCCTTATTGGTTAAAACATCCAGTACGGGTAAAAAATCGAGGTTACAACAAAGTTCCTTGAGTAAAGAAAAGATTGCATCGTAGTTTTCCTCAAACTCTTTTTCACTGCATTGGGTAAGTTCCCAAGCAGGGGGAAATTGTGGGTATGGAGGTTTAAGTCGTGCGACTCTTCCACCCTCTTGGTCTATTCCGATGAAGGGGAGGGGGGCGTTATTTTTTTTATATTTTTCAATGATTTGTGCAATCAAATCAATGACCTCGCTTTGGTTTCCAATGTTTCGGGTGAAGAGAATTATTCCTCCCGGTAGCCATTCTTCTAAAACTTCATTAAAAAATGAGTTAATGTTCTTACCGTCAAACCCTATAAAAAAGCTTTGTCCGATTGTTGTTTTTTTCATATTATTTCCTATAAAGGTTTATCGTCATTGTAATTTTTGCCCTCATACCTCAAAGGAAATATTATATTTTTGGAGTCGATAACGGAGGGAACGAAGAGTTATGTTAAGTTTTTTTGCGGTAAGTTTCTGGTTGCCGCTGTATTGAAAAAAGGTATCTTTCACGATTTTATACTCAAGGTCATTTAAGGCATTGTCAAGATCCACTGTATTTTCCAATGAGGTTGGTAAACAGATTTTTTCCTGTTGGGGAGAAATAATATAGTCTGGTAGCGACTCCATATTAATTGAATCACCTGTTTCGAGAATGATAGTACGTTCAAGTACATTTTCCAGTTCCCTTATATTTCCAGGCCAGGAATATTTTTCAAAGGTTTTTATTACTTCGGGTTCAATTGCTTTGACTGCTTTTTGGTTTTTTTGGGCAATTTTTTGTATAAGATAATTGCTCAGAATTGCAATATCATCTTTTCTTTCTCTGAGGGGAGGTGTTTTTACCTCAATGACATTGAGTCGGTAAAAAAGATCCTCTCTAAATAAGTTGTTTTTTACCAAATCAGCAGGGGACTTATTGGTTGCCGCAATAATTCTTACATTGACCTTTCTTGGTTTAGTTGAGCCAATGGGCATTATTTCTTCTTCCTGAAGAACTCTGAGGAGTTTTACCTGGTGATGGAGGGGGAATTCTGTTACTTCGTCCAAAAATAATGTTCCCCCATCTGCTGCTTCGAAAAGCCCTCTTTTGCTTTTTTCGGCACCAGTAAAGGCACCTTTTTCGTAGCCAAAAAGTTCACTTTCAAAAAGGTCTTCCGGAATTGCTCCACAATTAAAAGGGATAAAAGAGTGTTGAGAACGGTCAGATATTTCATGAATTGCCTGTGCCGTAAGTTCTTTACCGGTTCCGCTTTCACCAACAATCATTACATTTGTATTTGACCGGGCAACTTTATTAATAACTAACTTAAGCTTTTTTATCGATTCACTGCCTCCAACAATTGAGTCTAAAATTTTGGTGGATTTAAGTTCCTCTCTGAGGCTTTTATTTTCTAAAACAACCTTACGTTTACTGAGTGCTTCATTAATTGTTGCCAAGACCAAATCATTACTAAAAGGCTTAGGGAGGTATCCCTGAGCCCCCAGTATCATTGATTCTGCTGCAAGTTCCGGGGTAGCATAAGCGGTTATGGTTATGACAGGACAGTTGGGGTCTTTTGCTTTTACGCTTTTAAGAATTTCAATGCCGTTAACTCCAGGCATTTGAATATCGGTTATGACTAAATCATAGTTTTCCGTATTGACTTTTCTGAGTCCTTCCTCTCCTCCATTGGCAATTATTGGATTGAATCCGTGTGATGATAAAAAAAGCTCGAAAAATTCACACATACTTTTTTCATCGTCAATAACTAAAATTGTTTGCATAATCTTAGGGTGTCAGGTCTTTGGGTTTTTATTGTTTATAAGAGCTTTCATTTTATCCAATAGTTCTAATAACTTTATTGGTTTATTCATGATCTCGGAAACTCCGGTTTCTTGTAACTCTTTTTGTAAAGAGGTTTCATCTTCCTTAACTATGGCAATAACCGGAGCTTTGACTTTTTCAATGAGTTTTTCTACCCAGACTTTATCATCAAATTTGTTTGGAATTAAGATGATGAAGTCAGGGGTAGTCCAGTTTTCTAAACTGTCCAGAGTTTCTTCACAGCTTTCTGATTGCAGGGCATTTATTCCGGATTTTTCCAGAGCTACTGCCATTTCGTAGCCGTTGTTAAAATTACTATCGATTATTAAAACACTCATTTCATCAAGGAGTTCATCATGTTCCAGAGGTGAATCTGCCGTAAAGGTAGCCTCTTGTTCCGCAATTATTACCTGCTTAGCATCAATAACGGTGTTTTCATCTTGCAGTTGTTTTCTTAGATATTTTTCAGTTCCTTTTTCCTGTTCCTGAATGGTCTCAACTTTTTTGGGAAGTATAACGGTAAATGTACTTCCTTTACCGACGTCACTTTCCAAAGTAATTTGTCCCTGAAGAAGTTCTACTGCTTGTTTTGTGATTGAAAGACCAAGACCTGTACCTCCATATTCTCTGCTTGTTGAGCCGTCTGCCTGATGAAAGGGTTCCCATATACTTTTCATTTTTTCCTTGGGAATTCCAATTCCGGTGTCAATTACTTTTATCGTAAAGAAAGTTTCGTCCTCTTCGCAGGAAAAAACCTCTACGGTAACGCTTCCTTTTTTTGTGAACTTTATGGCATTCGAGATTAGGTTCTTCATCATTTGTTTTAAAAGCTTGATGTCGGAATATATTGTTTCAAGCTTATTGTCATGCTTAATTGCGAAGTCAATTTCTTTTTCGTTTGCAAGAGGAACAAGGCTTTCATAGAGGTTGTCGCAAAGGGGTTTGCATTCAAGAATTGACGGATTTAACTTCATCTTGCCAGTTTCCATTTTAGCGAAGTCCAATATTTCATTTACCATTTGAAGTAAATCACTTCCAGAAGAATAAATAGTTCTTGCCTGCTCAGCTTGTTTTTCTGTCACTATTCCTGAGGCACCAGATGAAAGGAGTTTGGATAAAACAAGAATTGAGTTTAAGGGTGTTCTCAGTTCGTGGGAAATATTGGCAAAGAATTCAGATTTATATTTATTGGAAAGCTCGAGTTGTTCCGCTCTTTCCTTGAGTTCTTCCTGAAGAAGTTGAAGCTTATGGTTTTGTTTTTTTAACTCTATTTGTGACTGCTCAAACTCGTCAATAACAATTTGAAGTTCTCCTCTTTGCATGTCAAGGTCAAGGTTTTTAATTTGAAGCTCCTGAGTTCGTTCCTCAACCATATATTCCAAATTATCAGCATATGTTTGTAGTTCCAGCTTGGAGTTGTTAATTACATCAATCATGTTATTAAATGCTTCCGCCAAACCCTGAATTTCATCATGGGTTTTTATATTTATTTTATGGTCGTAATCCCCTTCGACAATTTTTCCGGTTCCTTCAATAAGAGCTTCAATTGATTGAACCAGCGACCTTGATAGCAAAATCGTTAATAAAAACCCAATAGCTATAAGTAAGGCGCCTGTAATAAAGATTCTTTTCTGAAGAGAATATAAGGAATTCATATCCTCTTGAACAGAGACGAGAATGATTATTTTTAGTGGTTCATTCGTAAAATGATACATGCCGTAGTAATGTATATTTTTATATAAATATTGAAAAATAAGGTATTTTTCTTCAACATTTCGCTCTACTAACGAGATGTTTTTACCTATTGCCTGAAAGTGATTTGTTTTTTTCACTTGTTCCATAAAATATTTTTTCTCGTCTTCACCAATAGTAGAGGCAATAATTTCAGATTCTTTTAGAAAAATAATTTTACTTTTTGTTGCCTGAGAAATCGTGCTGACAAATTCATCGGAAATTTCAAACCCAAAGGTTAGGCTCCCAAAAATGTGGTTTCCTGTTTTAACGGGAATCGTAACAAACTTATAACTCTTGTTTCCAATAAAAAAAGTTTGATTATTCTGTCCATTCTTAAATGCTTTTTTTAGGTAATCATTAAACTCAATTTCCTTAAGTGTTTTTTTGTCTAATATATCTGAAGCAATAATTTCCCCCGTTTTATCCGTAATAATATAAAGACTGCTTTTTGCCAACTTTGAAAAGTTAAAGGCCGCTTCTTTAACCTGTTCCGTTTTTCTTGCTGAAATAAGAGCTTTAAAGACAGGAATTTCAGAAATAATCATTGCAATTGTTAATATCTCCTGAATTTTGTCAGCTTCATTTGAGGTATAAAAAGATTGAACCCGGTTAACTTTTTCTATGGTTTTTTCGTTCAGAGAAGATTTAACATTACGGTTAACCAAAAAAATAGTTAGGGAGGTAAAAAGAAATATCAGAATTGCTATGGAGAGAATAATTTTATTTTTAAAACTTAAATTCATTGTTGTTTTTTATCGTTAAAAATAGGTTTTATATTTCTTTCTCCCATAATATGTATCTTTTCCTAACGTTTATTTACCTTTGCTCAGAGTTTTGACGTATAGAGTTGAGTCATGAAAGTTCAACGCTTATAGAGAGTAAGGGTAAGCTTAACTTTTCAAGGTAATTCAGGTATAACGACTTCAAAAGATTTACCGGAAAGTGATTTGAGAAAAGATAAAAGCTCCTTTTTTTCTTTTTTGGTTAAATTGAGTTCTTTCATTTCCGGATCAATACCTTCTCTATCCTCTCCCCCTTTGTTATAAAATTCAATTACCTCTTCAAGAGTACTTAACGAGCCGTTGTGCATATAGGGTTTTGTCTTTTCACAATCCCAAAGAGTTGGGGTTTTAAATGCCTTTTTCATTACCTTTACCGGAATAACGGCAAAACGTCCTAAATCTTCCTTTAACGGACCCTGAGGAGTTACTCCAATATTATGAAATCCGTTATCTGTAAGGTTTGGTCCGTTATGGCAACGAATACAATTTGCCTTCCCTTTAAAGAGCTCAAGTCCTCTTTTTTCTTCATCAGATAGAGCATTATCTGAACCATGTAAAAAGTGTTCAAACTTTGAACCATGGGAAATAATTGTTCTTTCATAGGCAGCAATCACCTTTGCAATATTTTCTGTAGTAATTCCCTCTTTTCCAAAAATTTTGGTAAATTTCTTTTGGTAAAGAGGTATTTTTGACAGTTCTTCCTCCAGTTCACCGAGATCCTGCGCCATTTCAGTTGGACTTGCTATTGGTCCCAGTGCTTGCTCTTCAAGGCTTTTAGCCCTGCCATCCCAAAATTGAAGGAAGTTATAAGCTGCATTTATTATTGTTGGACTATTTCTTCCCAACTCTTTGTCTCCTGTTCCAATGGCTCTGGGTAAATTATCTGAAAATCCGAAGGCTGGACTATGACATGAAGCACAACTAATGGAGTTATTGCCCGAAAGTCTGGGGTCAAAGAAAAGCATTTTTCCCAGCTCAACTTTTTCCTTTGTCTGAAGGTTCTCTGAAGGTATTGTAACTTTAGGCAAAATACCGATTTCAATTTCTTTGCCTTTACCTTCTCCATCGTTATCGAAAGCAAAAAGAAATAGAATAAATAAACTTGTTATGGTTAATTTCATTGTTATTCTTTCCTGAAAATAATTATGGAAACATCATCATCAAAGCTATTTTCGTTTCCGAGATGCTTTATGACGTCCTTTTTTATATCATTGAGGATATCATCGCTGGCTTTATTTTTCTTAAAATGTTTTCTTATTCTATTTTGTTCCGTTAATGAGTCAAACCTGACTTCTTCTTTGTTCAGTGCCTCAATATAGCCATCTGTTTGCATAATAAAGATATCACCGCTGTTTACCTCCAGAGTAATTTCTTCTGTATAAAAGTCTTTTTTAGAAAAAAGTCCAATTGGGGTTCCTACAATAGGCAAAACCTTTGATTTACTGCTCGCAGCGTCATAATATATGATTGGGACACTACCGGCAGAAGCAATGGTAATTGTTGATTCAATGAGGTCAAAGACTGCATAGCATGTGGTGAAAAACTGATTGAAACCTGAAATATCAATAACTCTTTCATTTAAGGCTTTTAACGTTTCTGAAGGGCTGATATGAAGTCGTTTTAACTCATCGAAAATAGTTTTTGCCTCGATTGTTACCAGACCTGCACCGACCCCATGTCCCATGACATCAACGATCATCATTGCCAGTCGTTTATTTTCCAACTCTTCAACAATAAGGAAATCTCCTGAAACATCACTGCATGCTTCAGTGGAAAAGGTAATATCTATTCCGGGGAAATTATTTGCAACATTTTTTAAGGGAAGAAGTGACCTTTGAAAAGCTGCCGCCATTTCCATTTCTTCCTTCATGTCGTTGTAGCGTTTTTTTAATTCAATTTGAGCTTCATGAAGTTCATTACGTAACAGGATAGTCTCGGTGAGAGATGTAATGGTTTTAATCAGTTCCTTGAGTTGAATTGGTTTTTTGATATATTCCTTAATTCCGATACTGATTGCCTGCATTAGGTATCGTTCCTCGTTAAAGGCAGATGTTACTACAATAGGTATTTCTTTATTGATACTTCGGATTTTTTCAGACATTTCCAAGCCGTTCATAATAGGCATTCTGATGTCAGTAATGATAATGTCAGGGGAATGTTTCATGAAGAGCTCCAAACCAATTTTTCCATTTTCTGCCATGTAAAGGTTCTTAATTCTTTTCAGGAGAATATGTTCCATCTTTTCCCTAATTGACTCTTCATCTTCAACATAAAGGATGGAAATTTTTTTAAGGTGTAGAGGATCCATGAAGTCAGTTTTTAGTTAAAATCCAGGTGTAGGTCTTTACCATTTACGATTACTTCCTTTAACGTTATTGGAGTTTCTGTTTCTTCTATCCATATTTTCAAGGTATATTTTCCCTGCTCAACGTTCTTAATGGTGTAGTTACCGTTTTTATCTGCTTGAGCAAAATAGATGTTGGGTAATACAAAAATTACAGCATGCATTTGTGGGTGAATTGCGCAGAAAGTATCCACTCTTCCGGTTTTATCAAAGGTAACACTTCCCGAAGAGCCCGGGTTTTCCATGCCAAATTCAAATGTTTTTGTTTCAGAAAAGGAAAAGGCAGAGTGGGAAAATTCATCTTCATTTACAAATGTTACTGTTGTTCCTTTAATGACCGTTAACAGCTTAGGGTCGAACGTCCTGTTTTTTCTGTTTATTCTCACTTCGATACTTTGTTTCTGCTCATGTTGTGTTTCAACTCCATCCAAAAAAAGAATAATGGTGCTTTCCTTTGTGTATTTTGAAGTGTTAATGGTACCGGAAATGGATTCTGCTGAAAGTATTGATGGAATTAAAAGTAATGTAATAAGCAATAATGAACTTTTCATATCTATTTCTCAATCGTTAAACAGTTTGAACTTCCAAAAATTTGTTCATTGTTTGGAAAAGCTTTTCTTTATTAATGGGTTTTGTTAAATAATCATTCATCCCGGCATTTTTCGCATCTGAAATACTCTCTTCAAAAGCATAGGCAGAAAGGGCAATAATAGGCAAATCTTTTACCTCAGTTTTTGTCCTGAGAATTTTTGTAGCCTCAATTCCATTCATTACGGGCATTTGAATATCCATAAGCACAAGGTCTGGTCTAATTCTGCTCACCATATCAACTGCTTCTTTTCCGTTATAGGCAATATCTACAGCAAACCCTCTTCTTTCCAGAAACTTTTTAATCAGGGTAATATTATCTTTCTGATCTTCAACAATAAGGATATTCTTTTTTTTGTTGATTTCTGCAATTTCGGTCATTACGGAATCAACTCTTTTTATACCACTAACATACGGAATTGAGAAGGTAAATGATGTTCCCTTACCCAATGTGCTGTCAACGGTTATCTTTCCTCCTAGTGCTTCTACAAGTTTTTTTGAAATAGCCAGACCCAAACCTGTTCCCTGATATTTAGTGCTTTCATTTCCTTCAATTTGTTCGAACATTTCAAATATACTTTCTTGTTTTTCCTGAGGAATTCCTATTCCGTTATCGCAAATGGTAAAAAGTATCTGTTCATCTTCCAGAGAAATTATGAGGTCAACTCGTCCCTTTTCAGGAGTAAACTTAATGGCATTTCCAAGGATATTATTAAGAATTTGACGTATTTTCAAACTGTCTGATGAAATAAATCCTTTTATTTTAGGAGAAATGGAATAGTGGAAAGTGATTTTCTTATCGAAACTTCTTATCTTATAGGGGGAAATGAGGTTCTCAACCATACCTTTCAGGTCAAAGGATTCATGTATTACCTCAAAGTTCCCTGTCTCTATCTTGGATATTTCAAGAACGTTGTTTACCACTTCACAGAGGTTATCACCGTTTTCCTTGATAATGGTCAGATATTCCTCAAATGTAGCATTAAACTCCTTCTTTTTTACCATTTCCAAAAGAATATCGGAAAAGCCAATAATTGAGTTTAAAGGAGTTCTTATTTCATGAGAGATATTTGCTACAAACTCTGACTTTGCTCTACTTGCCCGTTCTGATATTTTTTTTGCTTCGTAAAGTTCTTTTGTTCTTTCATCAACCTTCTCCTCAAGCAGCTTTCCGAATTGCCTTAGCTCATCCTGCATATTCTTTAATTTAATAAAGACCGCAACCCGGCTTAAAACAATATCATTATCAATTGGTTTGGTAAGGTAATCTGAGGCTCCTATGGTAAAACCTCTCAATAAACTTGATTTTTCTTTTTCAAAGGCGGTAACAAAAAGAATCGGTATTTCTTTTGTCTTTTCCCTGCTTTTAATTAATTCAGCAGTTTCAAAGCCGTCCATTTCCGGCATCTGGACATCAAGAAGAATTAAGTCAATTGTTTCGTATTCAAGCTGGAGAATTTTTAGAGCTTCTTTGCCGCTTGTTGCTGAAAGGGTTTTATAACCTTCCAGTTCAAGTAAGGTTTTCAGGCTAAGAATGTTTGCCTTGACATCATCAACAATAAGTATTGTATTTTGTATATGCATCTTTGCTCCTTTCTCCTTACATTATAATTAATTTAGGAGTTTTTGCAGGAAACAACAGAGCTTTTATTTTTTATTGCAATTTCTGCAAGGGTTAATTGGCTACCGATATACATTGCATGGTTAATATCGGATATAGCATTGTCCCGGTAGAGGTCGTGTTGAATCTTTTCTGCCTTTTTACTTCGATATTCCTTTATCTGAATTCCCTGATTGTTTGAATGCACTGCAACGATTTCATCATCTTCTGAGGTAATAACTATTTGCCCGTTTTCATCATGTTTAAAAGAAAACTTCTTGTTGAGAGCAACTTTCTTCCCACGTTCAAAGTCGTCCATATTTAAAGAAATAGAATGGCTTATAACCGTAATCGCTCCTCTTTCCTCAGAAGAAAGATCTATGGCATCAGCCACTTCTTTCTGTATTGCCATCAGACCATAAAGGTTTTCCAGCCATGCGTCCATTCCGTTATGGGTTCTGAAGGTTGCAGTTAAAGTAAGTTTATTTTGAAAATAACGGAAAAAAAGTGAAACCAGGCAGGGAGCTGAACCAATACCTTCCTGTAAACCTTTTAGTACATCAGTTCTTGAATCCCAAAGGGCATAGTAGGTATGCCTGTCCTGCAAATCCTTTTTTAACCTCTCAATAGCAGTTTTAATAAAATCCACTCCGAAATAATCCCGTATTCTATTCCCATAGCTGTAGGCAATTCCATCGGGAACTTCTTTTGCAAGAATTGCCTTTTGGTATTTTTTAAATTTTTCCAAAGAGCATCCGACTTCTTGCAACTCTTTTTCAGAATCTTCTTTTGGGTTATTTACGGTAACCTTTACGTTTAGAAGCTCCTTTCTTTTTCCTTTCTTCAGTTCAACAGGAATGCCAAAGGTATAAAGTCGAAAAACAAGTTCTTTCCAGGCATTGACAGGACTATCCTCCGATATTACGTGAGTTATCGGGTTAGAGGGGTTGACGGAAACTTCAACTCTGGGAAGGTGAACCTCAAGTCTTTTAAGGTCACCATTCGGTACACTATTATTTTTCAAACATTCCTTGAGAAGAACCATTGAGCCTTCTGCCTGAGGAAGTCCACAATAGGTGAGTCTGGGAATTTCAGAAAATAAATCCCGAGAGATGTGCGTATCAAGAATCCTGTTGCTTTTAACAATTCTTCGGTAAATAATATTGTTTTCTGTAAAATCTTCCGTACCGTATTGAAAAAAATTAAAAATATCTTCCTTTGAGTTAGATAAATCCTGACCTATTAAAATTAAATGATTTATTTGTGGATTATAAAGAAGGTTTCTTAACATCTGACGAAACCCGTTACCATAAAGGTTTCCCATTACTGCAATGGGAGATTTTTCCGAAAGGTCAACGCCGTTTTCTTTTAATCGTTCATGAATCGATGAGACTTTTGACCATAAAGTAACAATCGCTATATTACCGGCAGGATTGATTAGTGTTAGCTTGTCCTTGAAAAATAAGGGTTTAAAAAGAAGCATTTTTTCTTTATTTTTAAGAGAAAAGAATGGTAATATTAAGGTTTTTGAACGATTATACTTGAAATCGTTCTCAACTTTCCTTTATATAGACGATACGGGTAAAATCTTCTCCTTAGAAGCTGAGGTATCTATTACTAAAATTGGTTTTGCTTTATGGAAAATAATATTGAGAAGGTTAAAATTCTCGTTGTTGAAGACAGTGCCATAACGAGGGAAATCCTCTTAGCGATCCTTAAATCTGACAACTATGATGTTTTTGGAGCAGAAAACGGGGAAGAGGCTTTAGCGTTACTTACTGATAATCCGGACATTCGACTGGTTATATCAGATTTGCATATGCCCGTAATGGACGGTAATGCCTTGCTTAATGATCTCAGAGAAGCAAAAAATGATGTCCCTCTTATCATGCTTACAGGGGATAAAGATGTTACCGCTGCAATGGAATCGTTAAAGATGGGGGCAAACGATTATCTTGTTAAAGACAATAACCTGAAAGATACTGTTCTTTTTTCTGTTAGTAGGGTTTTGGAAAGAACAAGAACTCTTGAGGAAAATAAGAGGCTTTTTGCTATTGGAAGAGCTCTCTCCAGTGAGCATAATATAGAATGTCTTCTTGAGCTTATTGTTGATGAAGTAAGAAGCTTAACCCATGCGGATGGGGGAACTCTTTACATCCTAAAAGATAATAAACTTCACTTTAAGATTGTTCAGACAGCATCTTTAAATATTCGTATGGGAGGTACAAGTGGGAAAGAAATAGGATTTCCTCCTGTTGAGATGAAAGAATCAAATGTTTCTGCTTATGTTGCTATGAAAGGTGAGTCTATAAACATTGATGATGTTTATACAACGGATCTTTTCGACTTTACAGGACCCAAAAACTTTGATAAAGCAACTGGCTATAGAACAAAATCAATGTTGGTTGTGCCAATGAAAAATCATGAGAATGATGTTATTGGCGTATTACAGCTTTTAAATTCAGTTGATCAAAAAAGCGGTGAAGTCATTCCTTTTTCCTCAAACTATGAACAGTTAACAGAGTCCCTTGCTTCTCAGGCGGCAGTTTCTTTCACCAACACGAAGCTTATCGACGAGATGCAAAATCTCTTCGAATCGTTTGTTGAGGTTATGGCTACAGCGATTGATGAAAAGTCTCCTGTAACAGGTGGACATATTAAACGAGTTGCCGATATGACCACAATGTTGGCGAAAACATTAAATGAACAAACTGAAGGCACGTTTAAAGATGTTTCTTTTTCTGAAGAGCACCTGTATGAACTGAATATTGCTGCCATGATGCATGACATCGGCAAAGTTACTACCCCAGTGGAAATAGTTGAGAAAGCAACGAAGCTGCAAACTATTTTTGACCGGGTTAATTACGTTGATTTGAGATTTCAATATCTTCTTCAAAAGGCAAGAAATGAAGGGTTACAGAAAAAAGTTCAATTGATTAAAGACAATGCTTCTGAAAGTGAAATACAAAAGCATGATGAAGAAATTACTGCAAAAATTGAAGAACTGACTGAAATGAAAGCATTTGTAACTGGCTGTAATAAACCAGGTGAGTTTATGGATGATGACAAAATTGAAAGGTTGCAGAGCATCAGTAAGTTAACCTACGAAGATGAAGAAGGTAACACCCTGCCTTATATAAATGAGGATGAACTCAAAAATCTTTCAATACGAAAAGGTAGTATTACTGAGGAAGAACGAAAGATTATGCAAAACCATGCTTCAGTTTCCCTGAAAATGTTAAGTGGCATACCCTTTACAAAAAACCTGCAAAATGTTCCTAAATTTGCCGGGGCTCACCATGAGTTTATTAATGGAAAAGGGTATCCTCTTGGACTTAAGGGAGATGAAATTCCTTTTGAAGGGAAAATGATGGCTGTTACCGATATTGCTGAGGCGCTAACTGCGTCAGACCGACCTTATAAAAAGGCAATGCCTCTTGAGGTTGCCTACAAAATTCTCCGGTTTATGGCTAAAGATGAGGAACTCGATAGTGATTTAGTTGAATTCTTTATTAATGAAAATCTCGCTGTCCCAATAGTCGATAGAATTATACATAAGTCAAACATCTTTATGTTAGGAGGTGAAAGTTATAGATTAAGACAAAAAATGAAAGAGTAAAAAAGAAAAAGGTGGGTCAATTTTATTTGCCGATAATGGGTCAAAATTAATTTCCGTTGACAATACAAGGATATGGCTTCACATTACGGAGTGACGGTTATTCCCGCTCGTGCAAGAAGACCAAAGGACAAGGCAAAGGTTGAGGTTGCGGTGCAGATTGTTGAGCGGTGGATACTCGCTTCTCTGAGAAACCGGAAGTTCTTCAGCCTTGAAGAATTGAATGAGGCGATAGCGGGATTGCTTGAGAAGCTAAACAACCGTCCCTTTAAAAAGCTCGAAGGCTCAAGATTAAGTCAGTTTGAATCGTATGAGAGAAGTAGGTTGAAGCCCCTTCCTCTCGTTG
>JADGAW010000199.1 GCA_015231815.1 Nitrospinota bacterium | reverse complement strand
GAGTTCTTGGTGTTACCGCATTAGCCTCAACACAAAACGAAGCATGTGAAAAAGCATATCGAAATGTTAGCGAAATAAGTTGGAACGAGGTTTATTACCGTAAAGATATTGGTCGGAGCTCGTAACACTGAAAGTCCGTTCAAAGTTTGTCTTATCAATGATCTCAAGAGGCAATTTTTTTTATCTCTATTTCTCGGGTAACAAGGGTAAGAAAAAACTATTACACGGTTTGTGTTAACTCTTTATAAAAAACAGGAGAAGTTCAATGAATAAAAATACCAGTGAGGCTTACAGAAAGTTTTCTAAACGTCTGGTCATGACAGCCAGAGGAAAGATGGGGGCAATGGATATGAAAAGGGAACAGGCAGAAGAAGCCCTTGATTATCTTTTTACCTCAGAGGCTAATGACGTACAGATTTCAGCTTTTCTGACGGCAATGCGTTTTAAAGGAGCAACTTCTGATGAACTTACCGGATTTTATGATTCAATAAAAAAGAATTCTCTTTCCATTCATCCTGAGGTTGATGGTTTACTTGATCTTTCATCACCCTATGATGGACGAATAAAAAGCCTCTCTCTTCAAATAGCCTTTGCTCTTGTTACCGCAGCAGCAGGAGTTCCGGTTATAATTCACTCAACCACAGGACTTGTTCCCAAGTCAGGGGTAACCCACGCAAATATTCTTGAATCCCTTGCTATTCCGGCTTTTCTTGAACCGGGTGATGTTGAAAAAAGAGTGGAAAAAGATAACTTTGGCTTTTTGCATGCAAAGCATTTTGCTTTTGGTATTGAAAAACTACGAAACATTCGGGAAAAACTGGGATATCGAACCCTTTTAAATACCTGTGAATCAGTAAATAACCCGGCAAATGCTCAAACGATGATGTTTGGTGTTGCTCATTTTCCCTTTATTGAAAAGTTGTTAAAGGTTGTTACAGAGCATGATGTTACGAGGGCACTTGGGGTTATAGGACTTGAAGGTTCCGATGAACTTCCTATGCAAATTTCATCAGCTATTGAACTTAAAGATGGCAAATTATTTCCCTTTGACCTCAATCCGGAGGATTACGGATTAAAACTCCAGAATAAAACAGCAGGGAAATCGGCTTCAGAAACTGCAAAAATTATTTATAAAACCTTAGACAATAGTCTTGATGACTACAAGGATGCAGTTATTTATAACTCCGGTATAAGAATATATTTAGGAGGAAAGGCTGACACCATCGCTGATGGAATTGAGTTGGCTAAAGAAACCTTGGAGTCGGGTAAAGCTTTACAAAAGTACCGTGATGTAGCATCATTCTCTGCATAAATCGTTGAAAAAAAAAGACATTTATGAAAAGTATCACTTCCTTTATTCTCGCTTCTTCTTCCCCTCGAAGAAAGGAGATTCTGGAAAGTATTGGTCTTGAATTCACTATTATTCCTTCTGACTTTGATGAAAGTACCCTGAATATTTCAGAACCTGAGGAGTTCTGTCGTATTGCTGCAACAGAAAAGGCAAAAGCAGTGGCAAAAACTGTTCATGAAGGTTTCTTTCCAAAATGGATTTTGGCATCCGACACTATTGTTTATTCAGAAAAACGACACAAGATTTACGGTAAACCACAATCAAAGGAAAATGCTCTGGAAATTCTCCGGGAACTCTGTGGGGAGGAGCATCAGGTCATGACCTCCGTCTGCCTTCTTAATCGATTAAACCCATTGGAACATGAGGTAATTGTAGTAAAAACAGGAGTGCTTTTTAATGATTACCCGGATGAAATTCTCAAAAACTACATCAACACCGGCGAGCCAATGGATAAAGCAGGAAGTTATGGTATTCAGGGCAAAGGACTCTTTCTCGTCAAGGAAATTCATGGTTCGTTCACCAACGTAATAGGACTTCCCCTCAACGAGACACTTCAACTCTTATCAAGGTGAGTGTCTGCTTTGAGAATGAGATAGCATTACTTCTTCGGTTTTTTGATGATGTGAACCTGAAAGGGTAACGAGCAAGATTGTGTTAAGTATGCCTTGATGGAATAAGAATTACCGGACAATTTGCTTTGCTTAAAACAGCCTCACTAACACTTCCCAGAAGCATTTTATGGAGGGCTCCATGACCATGGGAACCAATAACAATAAAGTTTGCTTGTAATTCTTCTGCTTTCTTAATAATTGTATCAGCAGTATTTCCCTGAATCATGAGAGCTTCAGTTTCAACATCTTTCGCCCGTAATTCCTTGGCACAGTTTTGAAGTTGCATATGTTCATGAGAATAAATTTCAGCCATTTTTTCTCGCATTGCCTTTGTGTAGGCTTTTTCCTCATATTGCTTTAAGTCCGGGTGCGGCAGAGCTACATGTAACAGCCAAACCTTGCAATGCATGTTTTCATAAAGGGTTATGGTATTTTCAATCATTTTTTTTGTAACTTGTGAAAAGTCAAGGGCAACAATTATATTTTTCATATTTAAATGGTTAGAGGTGAATGTGTAAATATTATCTCTGATTTTTGATTTTTCTTCAATTTTTGAATTAATTAATCATGCTTTGAAGAAATTTCATTTCTGCACCGTTGGTGTAGTTCTATGACTTTTTGATTGATGGATTCTGCCAGATTATCTTTCTCTTCTTTTGAAAGGTTTTCTGTTTCGACAGCTTCACCGATTGAAACCACAACCTTTACTTCACTGTCCTGATAACTTTTATCAAATACATGCCTTGTTCCTTCAATTGCAAGTGGAATAATCTTTGATTTGCTTTTTATTGCAACTTTTAGGCTCCCTTTTTTAAAGGGAAGCATCTTGCCTTCAGGGTCTCTTGAACGGGTTCCTTCAGGAAAAATAACAAGGTTCGTCCCATTTTTAATGGATTCAACCGCATCTAAGATTGACTGCATACCTTTTCTTGGGGTACTTCTGTCAATCGGAATACATCCGGTTTCTTTAATCCAAAATCCTAGAAAGGGAAGGGTGAAAAGCTCTTTCTTGGCAATAAAGGCGGTGTTGATAGGCAAAGCTTCAAACAAACAGGGAATATCAAAGCTTCCCTGATGGTTTGTTACATAAACAATAGACTCATTTTCTGTCAAATTTTCTTTTCCGAGAACAGTTAACGAAATTCCTACAACCTTTAATGACTCATGAATCCATTGTTTACGGAGGGAAAGAATATATTCCTTTGCTTTTTCAAGAGATTGTGATTTAAGGGAAAGATATTCTCTTTTATATATGAGACTATATCTAAAGAGTAACAGCCATAATTTAAAGTAAAAGGTTGGCACTCTGAACATAATGAATTACATTGATTAATATTTTTATAACCGTTGTATGTCGCTCTCACAGGCTGTAAGAAAAAGTAATTCTCACTTCTTGTATATTCCTTAATCTTGACGAAACCAATTTCTAAATAAATCCGTGTTCGGCAAGTTTTCCCATGCTTAAACCGCTGTTTTTATCATTCAGGTTGGCTTTTTTAAGAATATATTTACCTAGAATATCAAATTCAAGATTTACCTTGCTGTTGACCTTTAATTCTTTCAGGTTTGTTGCCTGAAATGTATGGGGAATTACACTCACGGTAAAGCTGTCATCTGAGACATTATAAGCTGTCAGGCTTATACCGTTAATTGCGATAGAACCCTTTTCAACAATATTTTCAGCAAATCTCCTATCAAAGGTAAAGGTAAGTTCACTGTTATCTTTTTGGTCTTTTATGGAATGAAGAGTTCCCAAAGTGTCGATGTGACCAGTAACTATATGTCCATCAATAAAGGTTTCCAGTTTCAAAGGTAACTCAAGGTTAAGAACTTCACCAGCTTTTAAGGAAGAAAAGGTTGTTTTGGATAAAGTTTCAGCAGAGCATTCTACGCTGAAGGAATTTTTATTAAAGGCAATAACCGTGAGGCAAACACCATTTATTGCTATGCTTCTGCCTTTTATTATTTCACCAGAGAGGCAAAGGTTTGTCATCGATATTTCAATCTCGGTAAAACCGCCTTTCTGGGAGATGTTTTTTAATGAGCCAAGGTTTTCTACAAAGCCACCAAACATGAGAGTATTGAATTAGGTTTTTTGATGATTTTTATAAGCCGGAAGCCATTTGGAAAATTGGCAAATACATTGCCACAACAATAAAACCAATAGAGACACCAAGAAAAACCATCATCATTGGTTCAAGAAGGGCGGTAAGTCCTTCAACTGCAGTATCAACCTCTTCATCGTAAAAGTCAGCAATTTTTTCCAGCATATCATCAAGACGTCCGACATTTTCTCCAACTTCAATCATTTGAATAACCATTGAGGGGAAAATGGGCTCCTGCTTGAGAGGAACGCAGATGGCATTACCTTCCTTAATTGAGTCAATGGAATTGGTAATGGACCTTTCCACCACTTTGTTGCCTGCAGTTTTTGCTGTAATAGATAATCCCTCAACAATTGATACTCCACTTGAGAGAAGAGTTCCAAGGGTTCGGGTAAATTTTGCAACTGCAACTTTCTGAAGCAAAGGACCAAAGACCGGAAGTTTAAGCATTAA
>JADGAW010000198.1 GCA_015231815.1 Nitrospinota bacterium | reverse complement strand
CATAAAACACCCCTTCTTTTTCGACACCGGCGCACACTATCGCATGGATGTGAGGGTGATAGTTGTAATAGGAGCCGTAGGTCTGAACATAATAGATACCGCCTCCCATGCCCCCTTCAACTTGTAATGATTGCTTAAAATACTCGGAAACAGCGTAATTCGCGCTTTTGGGGAGAAACGTCAAGAGCTTTCTGTTCCTCCTGAAATACGCCCGCAAGAGTTTTGGGATGGTAAAGGTTATATGGACATGTTTTACCGGCTTGACGATTTCCTCAATCTTTTTTTCCATGAAGAAAATGGTGCAAGAAAGACCGTAAACCTGAACGCATCCAACCTCGAAGTTACAAAAAATTATGAAAAAAATTAATTGCAGGATTTAGGTAACATGTTTTTTTATACGCAGGTATGATAATATTACGTTAAAGGTAGGATTATCATAATATTATTACTTTGTACGTATGTTTAGACGAATTATTGAATTAAAACCAATTGTTGAACGAAAAAGTGTTTTTCTTTTTGGTCCAAGACAAACAGGAAAATCATACTATCTTAGAAAGACCTTTCCAGACGCACAATATTACGATTTACTAAAAACCGATCTTTTTTTTAGACTATCATCAAGTCCTCATCTCTTGCGTGAAGAATTGCTCGTAAAGAGAGATAATAAACTAGTGATAATTGATGAAGTCCAGAAACTTCCTGTCTTACTTGATGAGGTACATGCTCTTATTGAAGAACATGATTTTCGTTTTATTCTTACCGGAAGTTCTGCAAGAAAGCTCAAATATGGTTCCAGCAACCTTTTGGGAGGACGGGCCCTGACAAAAAGATTGTTTCCACTTGTTACACCTGAAATTCCGCAATATAACCTGGAACGCATACTTAACTTCGGTTCGTTGCCCTCAATTTATAATTCGCCGTTTCCCCTTGATGATCTTGAAGGTTATATCGGGACCTATTTGAAAGAAGAAATACATGCTGAGGGTTTGGTAAGGAAACTTGGTCATTTTTCAAAGTTCTTGAACATTGCGGCCTTTTGTAATGCCGAAATGTTGAATTTTGCAGGAATAGGCAGTGATGTGGGACTTCCCGGAAAAACAATCTCAGAGTATTTCAGAGTGTTGGAGGACACTTTGATTGGTTCGTTGCTTCAAGCCTATACCAAGACAACAAAGCGCAAAGCCATCTCAACCGCAAAATTTTATTTCTTTGATGTGGGTGTGTCGAATATATTGGCGGGTAGGAGCAATATTACCCCTAAAACAGAGCTGTTTGGTAAAGCATTCGAGCACTTTATTTTTCTTGAACTAAAGGCATGGGTACATTATCGGGGTGTAAGAAAGGCATTGACCTATTGGCGCTCGAAATCCGGGTATGAAGTGGACTTTCTGTTAGGAGATGACATTGCAATAGAAGTCAAAGGTACTGAAAGGGTCACTGACAAACATTTAAAAGGTCTTAAAGCATTATCGGAAGACATATCCTTAAAACGAAAGATCGTAGTCTCACTTGACCCCAAAAAACGATTAAATGGAGATATAGAGGTTTTTCCCTATCACGACTTTCTGGATGCTCTATGGGGAGATGATTTCTTATAGTGCATAAAAAAATCTTGTAAGACCATTGAGTATTAATCTCGATGGCCCTTAACTTGAAGGCTTTTTTCATAATCTTAAGGAAATACTTGTCTTCACAATTTATGTGTTTTGAACAATTGTAAGGAATAATTGAAGAGATTATCTGGTGATTTCCCACTCTTCCAGATTACCGGGAACGATATAAAAGGCAGGGTGGGGGTGAATTTCCTTTATTTTCCTGAGTTTTTTGTAACTCTCGGGCCCTCTTGCTTTGAGTTTCTTTAAAAGGTGGGCAAACTCATAATCAATTTGTCCTTGTGTTACGGGGAGCTTCAATTCGGAAATCTCTTTAACGATTTTATTCCTGTTAAATTGGTAGCCCCTTGCATCTGCTTCAATGTGCACATAGTGTAAATATGTCGCGATTGTACTTATTGGATCGTCAGTATTTTTAAAACGTTGGAGTTGTGGATGGTTTTTATATCCTCTGGTTTCACCCATCAAAACCTTTTGGGCCAATAATGCCTCCCTCCATAAGGCAACAAGGCCTTTTGCATCAAGATATTCAGGGTGGATTGACCAAAGCCTCATGGAGTACTATACTTTTCAACTTTTTAAGATTGATAAATCACGACCTTGTTTTTCCCGGTTTCTTTTGCTTGGTATAAGGCATCGTCCGCAGCTTTAATAAGCTTTTTCATGGTATGAGTGTTTTCACTTAACGTCGCAACCCCGACACTTATTGTTACAGAAAATCCGTTAAATTTCATTTCTTCAATAGCCTTACGTATTCGTTCTCCCGCTTCATATACATTTTCTATTGAACTTTGTGGCATTAAGACCGTTAATTCTTCTCCTCCATAACGGGCGGCAAAATCCATTTCCCTGACTTCTGCATTAATTGTTTCCCCTACTTTATGCAAAACATTATCTCCTTCCAAATGACCAAAATTATCGTTTACTTTCTTAAAATCATCAATATCGATCATGAGTAGTGAAAGAGGTGAATCATGACGTATTGCTTCATGGATTTTCTTTTTCATTATCAGTTCGAATATGTCCCGAATAAGGAGCCCGGTCAATTCGTCAACCATCATAGTTTCGGTAATAAAGTCACTCTTTTTTTCTTCAATGATCTTCAGCTCTTTTAATGAACCTTTAATGTTCGTAAGATAATCAAGAGAAGCAACGGCAATTCCCACATTTCTTCCTAATATTTTCTTCAAGGAGCTTAAATGTTCGATTATCTCTCCCCATAAAACTTTTGCTTCGTCTTCGGTAAAAGATTCGTGGGTAATTGATGAAAGGAGGGAAGTGTACAATTTGTCAGGGAACTTTTTTTCCGCTTTATGGAGCACTTTTTCATTTTCCGCAAGGATTTCCACATCATGTAAAGAAAACGTAAGGTTGTCCTGATTTTCTATCAGGGCCTCTAATTGGGTGATTTTCGATTCTTTTTCATTCATTGTTTTTATTTCATTGAGTATCTTTGAATTTTATTGTACAAGGCTTTCCTGGTAATGCCAAGGTCCTTTGCGGTTTTGGATTTATTCCCGTTATTGTGGTCCAAGGTTATTGCAATGAATTCCTTTTCCACTTCTTCCAGTGTCATTCCGGGTTTAAAGGGGGTATATATGTCGACCTTTGAAGCGTTTTCCTTGTGTTGTAATATTCTGGGAGGGAGTAGTGAACATTCCAGTTTTTCCTTCCTTGTCAGTAAGACGCTTCTTTGTATTACGTTCCTGAGTTCCCTTACATTTCCGGGCCAATGATAATTTTCCAGATAATGTAACGTATCTTCAGGTATTAAAGAAATATCCTTGTGGTATTTATTGTTAAATTCATGTACAAACCTGTTTGCAAGAAAGAATTAATAGGAAAACCAAAAAGTGGATTTTGAGCGATGGGTTCTTTTTTGGTTGAAAACAGTGAAAAAGAAGAAATAAATCGCATCATGTTTATCGTTTAACTTGGATAATAAGACGGTATTATAGAGGAACCGTTGTTTCTTTTGCAAATCCTTGGGTTTTTTCCGCAAGACCCCCAATTCAAGACGCAGTTTGCCCCCTACGCCTTTTTCTCTTTTTTATTTTTAATCGGGATAGACAGGATCGCAGAGATAATCGTCGGTGGTCGGGACATAATCGCTTGTATACTCGCACACGACCTCTTGAGACTTGGCCTGTCCGGGGCGGGTCAAAGGCGGCGGCCTGATTGTCTCATCGTCAATGTGTTTGAGGATTTTCCGTATTTCTGACTGCGTGGAGATAAAAGCAATAATCCGCATTTCACCCCCACATTTGTTACAAGTAAGAGGGTCTATTTCAAAGACCTTTTGAATCAACCTCGCCCAGGTGGAACACACCTTTCCTGATTCCGTTATACCTTGAGCGCCTTCAACCTCAATAGCTTCACCCTCGCGCAACTCCATCCCCTCTCGCATCTCCTTCCCCCGGTGAGAAGAGCTGTAAAGGCCATAGTAAAAGATCAGACTTTCATAAGAACCGGGAGTATGGCTGGTAACAAGGGAAAGAAACTCCGACACCTCATACGTTGCGGAATCTTTCACACTGCTTTGAGGCTGGGGCTTTTTAAAAACAATGACCTTGCCAGTTTTAAAATTATTCAAATAGAATTTGGTATTCTCGGCTTTTTTGCCTCCTTATTTGGATCGCTGGTAAGTATTGGAATTTCTTTCGCAATTTCATCTCAGGTCTTTGATTCAATTTGGAAACCTTCTTGGGAAATAAACCTTATTCCTGTAATCCTAATTACCACCCTTAGTATCACCGTTGCTCTTCTCGCTAAGCTAAAGGTACTGAAACAAAAACCGATCTCCCTCCTCCAAACAACGTAAAAAATTGTTTGACATGGTTCAAATAACTGGGGCTAAATTCGATCAAAATGTATGGTATAGAAAAAATACAAGAAATTTATATTTGTTGGAAAATTGCTAAA
>JADGAW010000197.1 GCA_015231815.1 Nitrospinota bacterium | reverse complement strand
AAAAAAAACCTAAATGGCTCTTTGAAGAATTTGTTCTTGTCAAGGAAATAAAAGCAGGTGATTGTATTGCTGAAATAACTCCTGCAACATTTGGCAAAAATGGAGTGACAATCTTTGGCGTTGAACTTTTAACAATTCCAGGGGAGGATTTAAATCTTAAAGGAAAAAATATTGAGGTTAGGGAAAATAAAGTTTTTTCAACAATACAAGGTCGGGTTATTTTGAAAGACCATGATATAGATGTTGAACCTATATTAAGGGTTGAGAAGGGGGATAAAAGAGCCATTAACTTTGATGGTTCTGTTGAATTCCTGGGGGGTATCAGGGAACTCCCTCCGGTAAAGGCAACGGGTGATATTGTCGTGCATGGTTCAGTTGAACATACGTCCCTTATTGCAGGTAGAAATATTTTAATTCATGGAAATCTTGCCTCTTCTCATAAACTTGCTATTTCTGCCGGGTCAGATTTTGCCGCCATAAATATTTCCCATGCAAAGATTGAAGCAGAAAATATTTTGCTTCTTTCTTCTTCTCTTGATTCAGAGCTTCTTGCTTACCATGGGATTGTAACCCTTACAGCCAACAGTCAACTTGTTGGTGGTCATGGCAGGGCTGGTCGTTTAGTTCTTTCTCAGATAATAGGTAATGAGAGGGAAATTCCTACTCTTATAAGTGTTGCTACTCCAAAAATTATGTCTGAAAACAGAGAACAAATTTTAGCTCCTTATAGAAGCCGTTTACATGATATTAAAAAAGAAAGTGGAAGAATCTCACGAAGAATTTCTCAGATTGAAACCGTAAAAAAAGAAGCACAGGAAAGAGAAAAAAAGGTTTACTCTACAATAGAGGAAAAACTTCAAGGTGACATAGAGGAATGTGAGAAAAAAGAAACAGCTATTTTCAAAAATATTGTGAGAATTAAAGACCCCAAATACCAAATGGCTCTTGGAGATATTTCTGCCAATAAATTTTACCCACAAACGACACTGTATATGGGGCATTGTGAACGGCATATTTCCGATATTAAGGAAAAAATGCGGTATCATCTTAAGGAATCCAATATATACACTGAATCTTTCGATAAAAAATAATATGTGCTGATATGGTTGATTCTTCAAAATACAAAACACTCTTTATTGATGAAACAACAGACAATATTGCAATCATTAATGAGACACTATCATTTCTAGGGGAAGAACCTTCTGAAGGGGAAGAGGAACCTGTTCAAATATTGTTTCGTGCCTTTCATTCAATAAAGGGAATGGCTGCCTCCATGAATTACCGTCAGATACAGGAAGTTGCCCATAAACTTGAGGATCTTCTTGATGAAGTACGGAAGGGAAATATTGAGGTTAATGAAAGCATTCAGGAAATCCTTTATGAGGGTGCCTCGTTACTTGAAAAACTGGTCGATATTATAGGTGAAGATTCTGATGAAAAAGTGGATACTGAATCTTTTCTTAAACGATTGCTTATGGTGAGTACTGTTACTCACGCTCAAGAAGAAACAATTCCTTCACCATTGCCACAGGAAAAAAAGGAGGAACCTCAGGAACTACAGCAGGAGGATCTTGCAGACTTAAATGTATCCGGGAAAAACCAATTTGAAATTAAAGTTACAGTTACTAAAGACAGTATTAGTCCACCTGCTCGAGCTTATCTTCTTGTTCAATCCCTTAAAGAAAAATCCGAAGTTTCTAAAACGATACCGTCAATTGATGAAATGAGTGCGGGAAAGATGGAAAGGGATTTTACCGCTTTTATTGCAACAACCTCTACGGAGGATGAGGTTAGGTCAGTCATTAATGCATCAGTTGAGATAGAAAAATATGAAATAAAGAATATCACGGTTGCTCTGGGAGCCCGTAATGGAGAGCCGGAAAAACTTCATGTACGTGCAGCGGAGGTCAAGGAGGCAAGTGCTCCAGTAATACATTATCGTAAGCCTGGTGCTGTTAAGGTTGAATCATCAAAAATAGATGGTTTACTGAATGTTGTTGGTGAAATGTTTATCCGGGAAAATCAACTGAGAGATATTGTTGGAGCGATGCAGTCTAGAGAAAGTACTGAGAGTATCAACCAAATGGAAAAACTTGTTCGAAAACTTTATAAGGCAATGATGACTCTAAGGTTGGTACAGATTTCTCTTTTGTCAGATATGATCCCCCGAGTAATTCGTGAGGTGTTGAAGGGGTCTGATAAAAAAACAGAGTTGGTGGTAATCGGTAAGGACATTGAACTGGATCGCACAATAATTGAAAAGTTAGGTGACCCTTTAATTCATCTCATTCGTAACAGCTTAGATCATGGAATTGAACCGCCAGATGAACGAAAAAAAGCCGAAAAACCGGAGGTTTCAACCTTAACCTTTAAAGCATCACGTGAGAGAGACAATATTATCTTGGAACTTTCAGATGACGGAAGAGGACTTGATATTGAAAAGATTAAAACAAAAGTTGTGGCAAAGGGAATTGCAAATAGAGAATATCTCGACACGTTGCAAGACGAGGAAATTTTTCAATATATTTTTATGTCCGGTTTATCGACAACGGAAAAGGTTTCTGCCGTCTCAGGACGTGGCGTTGGAATGGATATCGTCAAAAATGCTGTTGACGACCTTGGTGGAAAAATATCGTTAACTTCAACTGCTGGGGAGGGGTGCTGCTTTCGTCTTCAAATTCCGATGAGTATTGCTCTTATTAAAACATTTAGAATTGAATTAAATGGGGATATTTATGCCATACCTGTCGGTAAAATTCTTCATACGATTGAGTTGCCTAAGGAGCAGCTTCAAAATGATAAACAGGGGGTTTACTTTTCTTATCGTGATGAAAGGATTCCGGTAAAAGCACTTAAGTCAATATTGCGCTATGATACCCATGGAGAAAAACTGAAGAAAATTGTACCACTCCTCATTGTTGATGCAGGAGAGGGAGAAATTAAAAAAACAGCTTTAATTGTTGATTCACTTCTTGCTATTTACGACACCGTTATAAAGTCTTTAAGTAACCCCTTGAAAAAAATAGAAATATTCTCTGGTGTTACCATTTCCGAAAAAGGAGACCTTATTCTCATCCTCGATGTAGAAAAGCTTTTTATTTAAACAAAATCATTCTTAATTTTGTATTTAATTCTTTGACTATCACCTTAGACGTGACTGAAAAATAGAGATAGAATCTGATAATTGATGGGACAAGCTCTGAACTCATTCTCATAAACGGCTTTGAGGCAGCCGTTTCTTCCGAGGTCAACTGAACAACACCTTCATCTCTTGGTGAAGTCGCTGTTCAGTTGAAAATCCCTTCAAAGCTTGTCCATCAATGGTCTCAAAAGTGAATGGGTTTTTATCTCTATTTTTCAGACGTGATGTTATAAAACGCAAATGGATTCATCTGCATTATAATAGTTCCCTTTATCTTTAACTTAAGATCATTTCTTAAATAGCACTTTATGGATATTATTGCTTCATGGATTTGGAATCCGTTTCTCAGCATTATTTATATCGAGGTGGGGATTCTTTTTCTTGTCCTGACAGGTGCTCTTGCATGGAAAAAAGGATTTCAGGAGTTCCTGCAAATATTAAAGTCTGACAAGGAAGTAACAGAAGAACGCCACATTTCTCACACGAAGGCTTTTATTACCTCACTTGCAGCAACGGTTGGTGTTGGAAACCTGGCAGGGGTTGGAACGGCAATTCACCTTGGAGGTCCGGGTGCTCTTTTCTGGATGTGGATCTCAGCATTGCTTGGGATGACATTTCGTATGACCTCTACCTATATGTCATTAAAAGATCAACCGGAATCGGTTGATTCACCTCTTTTTGCGACTCCTATGAGCTACCTTGAGAAGTATGCCAAAGGTTCGTGGAGTTGGATTCCTCTTGTTGTTGCTGGACTTATTATCTCCATCGGACTTGTTATGGGGAACTTAATTCAATCAAACTCTGTAGCTTATGCGTTAAATGGAGAATTTGGTATTTCTAAGGTAATCGTTGCCGTTGTTTTAGCTGGTTTTGTTGCACTTGTTATTCTTGGAGGGCTTCAGAGTATTGTTTCCTATAGTACGAAGATAGCTCCCTGGATGATGTTGATATATGTTGGGGCAGGGCTTATCTTACTTTTTTCACAGCCTCTTCAGGCAATGCAGGCACTTTGGTCAGTTTTTTATTATGCCTTTAATCCTTGGTCAGCTGCCGGTGGTGTTGCTGGTTATACGATTATGCAAACAATTCAATTTGGCATTTCACGAGGAATTTTTTCTCATGGCTCCGGCATTGGAATTGCCCCTTTTTTACAAAGTGCTAACAGAGATCATCCTGCTACTGGAGCTTATATGGCTGCACTTGTTCCTTTTTTCGATACTATTGTCATTTGCACCATTACTGCTTTGGTTATTCTTACGGGAAATCATTGGCTTGAAGAAACAGGAGCCTATCTGACCGTATATTCCTTTGAAAGTTTCTATGGCAAAATTGGAGGGTTAACGGTAATTTTTTGTCTTGTAATTTTTGCCTTTACTACAATCATTAGCTGGTCACATTATGCTGAACGTTGTTTTGGATACCTTGGAGGAAAGAATGTTATGA
>JADGAW010000196.1 GCA_015231815.1 Nitrospinota bacterium | reverse complement strand
GGAAACTCTTTTGTTCTTATAGGGTCTGAGTCGGTATATCCTTCAACAATACAGTTTAATTTTTTCTTTTTGATGAGAATTGCTATCTTACTTAAAACATCCTTAACTTTCTTATTTGATTTTAATGTAGCACTGCCACTGGTGAAAAAGAATGACGAATCAATCTTTACCCTGAATCCGTCAGCTCCACCACTAATTTCAAGGTTTTTCATGTCAGCCCCCATAGACCTCTTTAATGCTTTTTCAGTAGCTCTTTGTGCTTTATCTCTACTTGCTTTTTGCTTATCATAGCTTGTTTCCTCTGATGATTGAGATGATTCCTGCATTGTGGTTGTAGAAAGGTAGAAACCGGAATCTTCTCGTGTTGAGCCAAAAGCTTGTTCAATACTACCCATCATTTGCCTGAATTCAATAACATCCATATTGGCAAATGAAAGCATAAGTGCAAAGAAGGTAACAATAAGCGTACTGAGGTCAGCAAAGGTTAGAAGCCATGCCGGAGGTTTTACTTTCGCTTTCGGGGGTTTACTCTCTTCTTCTTCCATTTTTTAATCCTTTATTTGGATTGTTTTCTTTTTTCTTTCTCCAAAAAGGACATTAACTGATCTTCAATCTCAATGGGATTTTCATTGTTCATCATTCTATGAAATCCTTCAGCAAGAACCTTTAAGTAGATAATTTCTTTTAAGCCTAACTGTTCAACATGAGCACCAATTGGTGCTGCAAGCCAGTTTGCACCAATTGCTCCATAAAGGGTTGTAATAAGTGCAAGAGCCATTGCGGGACCAATTTGAGCTGGGTCGTTCAGGTTTCTCATCATTTGAATTAACCCTAAAAGTGTACCAATCATTCCACTGGCAGGCATCCACATTTCCATCTTTTCAAAAAGGTTATATTTTAAAGCCCACTCATCCTCCAACGTGGATTTCTCCTTTTTAAGCAGAGATACAACTTTTTCTCTTTTTCCATCAATTGCAAGTTGAAGAGCCTTAAGGAAATAAGGGTCAAGATCCTTTTCATTTGCCTTAAGGAACTCTGCAAGGGATAGAAGACTACCCTGATTTTTTCGAACCAATTGTGCACATTCTACAACTTTGTCGATTCCTTCAACAGGGTCAAGAACAGGTTTTTTTAAGGTTAGAAGGGTTGATTTGATGGCTCCGGTAAATGCTCCAAATCCAAATGCGAGAATAAGGGCAGCAACGGTTCCTCCCAGAACAACTGCAACACTGATAGGATCCCAATAACTTCCCAATGAACCCATCAACATCATGGGAACTATTATGGCAACCCCAACAAGTATAAACCCGACAATTGTATGTATATTCATAAACTCTTTACGTTAAAAATTTGACGTTTATTTTTTCGAGGAGATGATAAGCATGATATATGCCAGATAGAATGAGATGTTTTTAGAAGAGGGTTATTATATAATAATTTCCATCACTTTTCATGCTTCTTCTCTTGTTTGGAGTGATATAATTTAATGCTTTTTTAAGTCTAAATCATTGTAAGGAGGTTTCTTTTATGGCATCTGAAAGTTTTATTCAACAACTCTTTGCTGAACGAATTGGAGGTAATCAATTTGGCAAGGATACCAAAGTCTATAAGTTTGAAAAAATAAAAATTGCTAAGAAAGAAGCAATTAAGAACAACCCCGGGAAAACTCTAATTGATCTTGGTGTTGGAGAACCTGATGAAATGGCATTTCCTGAAGTTGTCAGAAGACTGGTAAGTGAAGTGAATAAGCCTGAAAACAGAGGATATGCAGACAATGGTATTGATGACTTCAAAGATGCTGCTGCACAATATATGGAAAAAGTTTTTGGCGTTAAAGGTTTAAACCCAAAGACGGAAATAAACCATGCTATAGGCTCTAAACCAGCTCTTGCTATGATTCCAGCAATGTTAATTAACCCTGGTGACTATATTCTCATGACTGTTCCCGGATATCCTGTTTCAGCAACCCATTCAAGCTGGTATGGGGGCAAGGTGCATAATCTTGAACTGACTGAAGAAAATAATTTTCTTCCTGATTTAGATTCTGTTCCTGAAGATATTGCTCAGAAGGCAAAAATTCTCTACATTAATTATCCTAATAATCCAACAGGTGCTGGTGCGACGGTTGATTTCTACCAGAAGGTTATAGCTTTTGCCAAAAAATATCAGATAGCAGTTATTCAGGATGCAGCATATGCTGCTTTAACCTATGATTCTCAACCATTAAGCTTTTTATCTGTTGAGGGTGCAAAAGATGTTGGTATAGAAATACATTCTCTTTCTAAAGCCTACAATATGACTGGTTGGAGAATTGCTTTTGTTGCAGGAAATGAACTTCTGCTCAAAGCATTTATGAATGTTAAAGACAACTATGATTCCGGTCAATTTATACCAATCCAGTTAGCAGGCGTAACTGCCCTTGAACATCCGTCAATTACTGATAAGATTCGAGCAAAATATGAAAGACGATTGAGGGAACTGGTTAAGGTCTTAAATGAAATAGGTTTTGACGCTACGATGTCTGACGGAACGTTCTTTCTCTATATGAAGTGTCCGAAAGGTACGAAAAGTGGCATTACCTTCAAGTCCGGGGAGGATTTTTCTCAATATTTAATAAAAGAACATCTTATTTCTACTGTTCCTTGGGATGATGCAGGAGCTTATGTACGTTTCAGTGCAACTTTTCAGGCAAAAGGTGAAATCGATGAACTCAATATTATTGCTGAAGTTAAAAAGCGGTTGTCTCAGGATTCATTTGTTTTTTAAATGCTTTATTACTCCATTTCTTAATGAATGTTACAGCTTATCTTGGACTTGGATCAAACCTTGGGGATAGGCTTCTTTATTTAAATAAGGGTGTCAAAGCTTTGTCGGAGTACGGCGAAATAAAAATTACGCACCTTTCTTCTATATATGAAACAGAACCTGTTGGCTTGATGAGTCAAGGTATGTTTTTAAATATGGCTTTGTCATGTAACGTTTTCTGTACACCAAACCAGTTGCTTAAGTGTTGCAAGGATATTGAGCATAAGGTCGGACGTGAGAAAACGGTTCGTTGGGGACCAAGGAAACTTGATATTGATATCTTGTTGTTTGGTGAGAAATGTATTTCTACTGAAATGTTGGAGGTTCCCCATCCGGAATTATTAAAAAGAAATTTTGTGCTTGTTCCTCTTAACGAGATTGCCCCATCTCTTGAAATTCCAGGAGTTGGTATATCAGTACATGATGCGATGAACAACTGTATTGACTCTAAGAAAGTTGCGAAAATAAAGGTCAATTAACATGAAAAGAATTAAGCTCGTTTGGAAATAAACCTCCAGTTTGATTAGACAGGGAGTTTCGTTATAATTGATGAAAATTACTACCTTTTATAAGGAGATTGAGTATGGAACAGTGTCTGGAAATATTACAACGAACAATTCAGAGTGAAGATGGGAATATAAAAAAAGCTGCCGCACAATGTCTTGGATTAATTGAATCTACGCATGCAGCAAACATTCTCATGAAACTCTTGCCTGATAAAATTTGGCAGGTTAGGGAGGCAGCAGTTAAAAGTTTGGGAAAACTTGGGTTTCCTGAGACGGCGGATATTTTAGTTAAGATGTTAAAGGCTGAAGGGGATGTACGAAAAGCAATTATGGAATCGGCGACTTTAAAAGCTCCCCCACCAGAAAAAGCACCAGGTGGTGGTGCTCCAGGCCTTGGGGGTGGTGCAAAAAAGCCGGATGCGAAGAATGAAGAAGTCTGGCAGGTCAAAAAAGCCATAGCGTTAGCCCTTTCCAATATTAAGCCAGAACTAGCTGTAGATCCACTTATTGCGGGTTTACAGCACGGTAATGCAGCAGTTGTTATGGCATCGATGGTGGGCCTTATGAACCTTCAGGCACTTAAGGCTGAAGAACCAATTATTGCTCTTCTTAATCATGAAGATTGGAAAGTACAGAAAACAGCAATTACTGTTTTAGGAAGATTACGCTCTGAGAAATGTTTACAGCAAATCATTAACATCTTTAATGAGACGAAAAATGAAGCGGTTAAAGTTGAAGTAATTGTCGCTTTGAACAATATCAAACATGAGGGAACATATAAACTGTTTGCTGCTGCTGCGGAAGATGATAGTTCAGACGTGAGAAAAGTCGCTGCAATAGCTTTAGGTAATACAAAAGATGAAGAGTTTGTTGAAGCACTTATACCCCTTTTAGAAGATACAATTCCTTCTGTAAGAAAAGCTGCCGCTGACGCAGTTGTTAACTTGAAGGCTTCAGATAGTTTGGATAAATTAGTACCTCTTCTACAAGATAAGGAAGAGGAGGTTCAAACTTCTGTTGCACTGGCAATCTCTAAACTTTTTCTTCTTGCTAAGTTGTAAGAACCCTTTTTATGTAAGTGATGCACATAAAACCAGAACGTATCATTAGGCTCAATAAAGCATTGCTTGAAGCTGATGAAAACCTGAATAATAGTCTCTTAACCTTTTGCAAAGAGATTAAATTATTCTTTCATGTACAAGAGTCGGGGATTTTTATTAAGGCTCTTGAGGGGGAAAGTACCTATTCTCTAATTCAAATTAACAGAACTAAAACAGAACCTTATAAAACGATATCTTTATTCGAATTCAATCGATATGATGCTTATAAGGTTTTTAATAAAAAAAAAACTG
>JADGAW010000195.1 GCA_015231815.1 Nitrospinota bacterium | reverse complement strand
TAAAATCAATGAATTAGAAAATCAAAACCTGCTTTTTTTACCAATTTAACGAATATTTTGTCGAACTTGGGTTAAGGAATCTTCTTTGTTAATGTTAACAGACAGGACGCAAAACTCTTCCCCACCCATTCTTGCGACGATATCTGTTTCTCTGAAACTGGTTCTTAACAGTTCAGCCACCGCCTTCAGGACAATATCCCCAACATCATGGCCGTAGTTGTCGTTAACCTTCTTGAAAAAATCAATGTCCAACATCGCACAACTGATGTTTTTATTTTCCCGTATTGCCGATGCGATGAATTTCTTGCCCGCATCAAAAAAATACCGACGATTATAAAGTCCTGTCAAAAAGTCCTTGATGGCCGCTTCCTTGACCCGATGGATGTTTTCCAGATTTTCTATACAGTTTTTGACCCTGCTGTAGAACTCCTCGGTGATAAATGACTGTTTGATGATGAAGTCATCCGCCCCGCTTTTGAGAAACCGGGCACTCATTGCGTTCATACCTTGAGCAGATATACCGATAATCGCCAGATCCTCTTTGGGATACTCCTTCCTTACTTTGGTTATAAGCTCAAAACCGTCCATGACAGGCATCACATAATCTGTGATAATGAGTTTGATGTCCGGGTTATTTTTCAGTATCTTCAAAGCCCTTTCACCATTTTCTGCCTCAAGAACTTGATATTGCCTTACTTCAAGAAGTTTTTTCATCAAGCTCCTAAAGAGCTTGGTGTCGTCCACCACCAATACCTTGATATCTTTGTTCCTTTTGATGCGGTTGATGAGGCTGGTGATATAGTTCATCACGTCCGGGTCGGTTTTTATGACGTAATCAACTACTCTCTTTGACCAAATCATGTTCCGAATTTTATCGTCCAAGGTTCCAGTGAAGACAACTGCAGGAATTCCCCGATTCACAAACTCATCAATGATCTCTCCGTTTTCCGAGTCAGGTAAGTTTAAGTCAAGAATGCTAATAAAAAAGTCACTGTCTTGATCCAGTACCTTTATTGCTTCCGCCATGCTTTGAGCTATGACTACCTCACAATTCGTACTGGTGGTAATTCTTTTCTCCAGCAGCATGCAAAGGGTTTTGTTGTCCTCAACGACAATTACTTTTTTCATAAACATAACTTAATTTTTAATTTTTTAGATTATATCCTTGTTCTCCATAAAATATAGAAAAGAATTCATAAAACAAATTTATTGCTATTGCCCCCCTTTCGGTTGAAAAGAGTAGAGAAAATAACAAATTACATCATATCTATTATTTAACTTGGATAATAAAACTGAGTTATAGAGAAATGTTACGTTAAAATTGTTTCCAACATTTACCTTTATGGAAAAATAGTGAACATTTTACTGATAAACGGAAACAGGGAAATATTTCCTGTTCCGGTAATGCCTCTTGGATTATGTAAGGTTGCCTCTGTTCTTAAAGAGTCAGGATATAACGTAAAAGTTTTAGACTTAACATTTGAAAAAGAACCCCACAAAATACTGGAAAGTACAATTAAGTCATTTCAACCTGAAAGGGTTTGTATTGGCATAAGAAATTTGGATAACGCTGATTATTTAAATACCCGCCCTATTCTTCCCTCAATCAAACAAATAATCGATCAGGTAAGAAGTCATTCTAATGCTCCTCTCATTATTGGCGGTGCTGCGATAAACGTTATTGGAGAGCGAATAAAAAACTACTTTAATGTTGATGCAATATTTATTGGTGAAGGAGAGGTATTGCCTGGTTTTATTGAAATCTTTCAACGAAATGATGAGCCAGAAATATTTCACTCTACGGAAATAAAAAATATTGATATCTTTCCTGACGCAATAATTCCTGAATGGATTGATGTTATGCCATATCTGGCAATGGATTCTGCATACCCGATTCAAACAAAGCGTGGATGCTCCTATCGGTGTACCTACTGCACCTACCCAAGAATTGAAGGAACTCTTTACCGAAAAAGACAGGTGGAAAGAATTCTCAAAGAAATTATTTACCTTTACGAAGAGTACAGTATTACCTACTTTGAGTTTGTGGACTCAGTTTTTAACACCCCTGTTGAATTCGCCAACGAAATTTGTGACACTCTTGCAGAATTACCTCAGAACATTAAATTCGTTGCCGGAGGGAGTAATCCGGTAAATTTCACCAATGATTTTGTTGCAAGGCTTCATAAAGCACACTTCACTGCAATAAGTTTTACTGTTGAAAGCGGCTCTGATACCTTACTTCAAAGCTACCAAAAAGGCTTTACTGTTAAAGAGATGATTAAAGCTGCGGAAATTTTAAAAAATTACTCCATCCCCGTTATGTGGATTTTTCTCATTGGTGGTTCTGGAGAAACAATGGAGACTGTTGAAGAAACTCTAAACTTCATCAAAAACTATGTAAAAAAATCAGATGTTGCCTACTTTAATATTGGCATAAGGGTTTACCCTGAAACAGGCATACATGAAACAGCATTAAAAGAAGAGACAATTCCTCTGGAAAACAACCTTATTGACCCAACATTTTATTTATCTCACCATTTAAATCTTGAAGTGTTGGAAAAAAGGCTTAAAGTTTTTTCCAGAAAACAACCTAACTTTATTTATTCTGCCCAAGTTGACGGAAAATCGATTCTTATGGGGTATAAAATCATTCATCTCTTGAATCTCCCCAGACCAGCTTGGAGATATACCCCTTACTTCAATCAAATAAAGAATTTAACTGCTAAAATATTTGGCATTTTTTCACCTGAAAAACAGTAACGGTTTGCATGTTTTTCAGGTTACCTTCAATTCAAAATCATCATACCTTCATCCATGACCTTGCACAGTATCATAAACAAACAGATAATTTCTGAAAACGACTTTAAAACGATAATTTCCGATAAAAGTTCCGAAGATATTGAACTTCTTGCCCAACGCTCAAATCAAATAACGGAAGCTCGTTTTGGAAAGAAAATTCAACTTTATGTTCCCCTTTATCTTTCTAACGTATGTTTAAACGATTGTTCCTACTGCGGCTTTAGGGTTTCTAACAAATATGAAAGAAGCCGGCTTTCCCTAGAGGAAGCAGTTGAAGAAGCAAAACTGCTCCACAGTTATGGTTTTCGGCATATTTTACTGGTGGCCGGGGAAGACAGAAACTACATAACCATAGATTACCTGAAGCAACTCGGTAACAAACTTTCAACACTCTATCCTTCCATTTCAATAGAAATAGAACCTCTAAAGAGTGAAGGTTACCGAGAAATGGTCAGTTCGGGGATTGAAGGAGTTGTCAGCTATCAGGAAACCTATCAAAAAGATATTTACCAAAAGGTTCATCTTGCAGGCGAAAAGATGGATTTTCAATTTCGATACGACACCGCTGACAGAGCTGCTTTAAACGGCATGAGAAGAGTTGGAATAGGTTTTCTCGTGGGACTTGCAGATTGGAGAGCTGATGCTATGGAGCTTTTCAGGCACCTTAAGAATTTAATCAATAAGCATTGGCAAACAGATTTCACCATAAGTTTTCCCCGGCTTCGTTATGCTGAAGGTGCTGACAAAGAAATGTTCAAAGAGTTTGGGGGTAAAAGTCATGCAGTTTCGGATAAAGAGTATGTTCAGTTAATCACCGCCTTTAGAATTGCCTTTCCCGACACAGGAATTGTGCTTTCCACCCGGGAAAACGAAGGTTTCAGAAATAATTTAATCAGGCTTGGCATAACCAACATGAGTGCAGGTTCAAAAACAGAACCCGGAGGTTACCGTCAGGAACAAAATAAAGGTAAGCAGTTTGAGGTAGAGGACAAACGTACCCCCTTTGAAGTTGCTGAATCTATAAAAAAAAATGGATATGAACCTGTCTGGAAAGATTGGGAAACGTTCATGAAATAAACAAACCCTTTTGCTCAATGAGTATGGAAAATTTCCCAACCAAAAAAAATCTATGACGTTAGATAAAACCTTCAGCCTTCCGCCTTGGTACGAAGATTTTCTCCTTAAAGGACTCAAAATAAATGTTCGGGAAAAAAACCACCTCAAGCAACAGATAGAAGCTCTAAAGCAAATCAAAGAAGGTCTGACCAAGAAACGTCAACGAAAATATTTTATTGAAGCCTCATACCTCAAGGAAGAATCTGTAAGAAAAGCATACGCTCTTTACTACATGACCAACAATCTTCTTAAAATTGCTACTCCACTGGATGATATAAAGGCCTCAGGTTATTTTAAAGACAGGAAGAAATTACAGGTTCTTGATGTGGGAAGCGGACCCGGAACAGGGGTTTTTGGTCTTCTTCTTTGGCTCTCAGAATTAAACGAAGGGATAGATGTTTCGATAACCTCTACCGATAATGTAGAACAAAACCTCAATGTATTTTCTACCTTAAAAGCACCCTTCCTCAATTTATTGGGAAATAAGGTAAATGCACATCTACAATCCCAAAAACTTGATATTGAGAAGGAAAAAGCATTCACATCACTTCCCCTCGATATTCTTACCGGACTTAACGTCATAAACGAGATAAGCGACAAAGGGGAATTAAATCTCATTGAAATAATAAAAAAATCTCTTAAAGACGATGGTTTTGCTATTTTTATAGAACCAGCCCTACAGGAAACATCAAGAAAGCTTTTATCTTTCAGAGATTTATTGGCAAAAGAGGGTTTTAACATATACGCACCCTGCTTG
>JADGAW010000194.1 GCA_015231815.1 Nitrospinota bacterium | reverse complement strand
GACAAGCTTTGAAGCTTGCCCCATCAGTAATCAGATTCTATTTCTATTTTTCAGTCATACTGTTTTGTTTGTATAAAGTATGATTTGTTTAAGGTAAAATTTACCATTAACCACCCTTTTATCCTAAGGAAAAACTATTATGATGAAAACTTCAATAATCTTTCTTCTTTTACTTCCCTTTCTTTTAAGCTCTTGTGGTGAACCAAAAAGCGAAAATAGTAGTCAAAACCTTTTTGCAGCAGTAAAACCTGTTGAAAGTAAAACCAGTCAGGGAGAATATACCGTAAACCTTGGTATGTTAACAAATCAGGAAAAATCAGAGAATAACATACCGGCAAAATTTTTGGATAAAAACATTACCTTAGTCAGAGGTGAGGTCGTCAAGAGAAGTGAATCGAATATGACATGGAATGGTAAGGTGAAAGGAGAAGAATTCAGTAATGTAACCTTTACCATTGTTGACGGGTTCCTGCAAGGTCAGATTAATATTAACGCTGATACCTACACCGTTTCTCCAAAGAAAGATGGTAACTATTTGGTCGTTAAAGTTGATAAATCCAAAGCAATTAAGGGAGGTAACGATGTGGTTGTGCCTCCAATAATAGAGGATATGTCTAAAAGTCCATAACAGAAACCTGAGGCTTTCCCAGAGTTCATCTCTCCATCAACAAGCCCGCCCAAAACCCTCGCATCAACCCCTGTGAAGCTTGGTTGTTCGGAGCCGCACAGAAGAGCTTTCGTCGTTGTTGCTTTCTTATTTCTGATAAAATTACGTTTTTCTTGCAAAAACTGCCAACATACTCTATACTTTTGCGTAGAAATGTAGAGTTACTATAAAAATAACTATAATTTACCGCTAAATGGAAGTAAATTTCAAGGATTTCACAAAAGCAACCAAGGATTTCCAAAAAACATTCGCAGAAAAGACCCGTTTGCCCAGCTACCTGAGAAAAACCTACATCGACCCGTTACTTGAGACACTTGACGACCCGGAGGTCGAGATTCTTGCGGGCATTCGTCGTTGCGGGAAATCAACCCTTCTTGTGCAACTTGCCGCAGAACTTCTGGAACGCAGGGTTCCTCCCCAAAACATTGCCTATTTTAGCCTTGATGATTCAGCCCTCAAAGAGGAACGATATAAGGACGACAAGATTTATACCTGCGGTTCCGCCACCATAGATTATTTACTGGAAACCCACCGTCAGGAGTTCTCCCCGAAGGAAGGAACCCTTTACTGTTTCCTAGACGAGGTTCAAGCGGCAGAGGATTGGGAACACTGGTTGAAGGGAAAACACGATTCCGGAGCAAAAATAAAATTCTTTGTCACCGGTTCCTCCTCAAAGGTAACCTCATCAGCCTCAGGGCATGCCCTGACAGGCAGGCACAACCTGCATCGTATCTTTCCTTTTTCTTTCCGGGAATATCTTGAAGCGACCTCCACCATCAGTTTTGAGGGAATGGAGCAAAACCTTCTTGCTGGGGTTCACCCAAGGGAGGCGATCAAAGACCGTTTCAAGGAATACCTCAAGTGGGGGGGCTTTCCGAAGCTATTGCATCTTTCGACAGAAAATCAAAAGGAAAAGACATTACGGGGTTATTTTGACGACATTCTTAACAGGGACATTGTCCCCCTCTATCCACACATTCGCAACCCCGAAAGCCTGAGAAAGTTGGCGAGATATCTTGTGAAAAACTCCGGCTCCCGCTTTTCTGCAAACAAGCTTGCGAAAACGCTGGGAATTGCCACGGAAACGGCGCAGGATTACCTGGAAAAACTCCTTTCCTCAAACCTGTTTCAGGAATTGAGAATTTTTGACCACAGCGAGAAGAGGATATTGGCCGCCAAGACCAAGATTTATTGCATCGACCATGGCCTTGTCCGGGCACTTTCCGATGATTACCGGGAAAACCTCGGAAACTTTTTTGAGCCCATGGTTTTTATCGACCTGTTAAGAAGGGGGATAGCACCCTCTTTTTTTAGCGACGAACGTTCCGAAATTGATTTTGTATGGCAAAAGGAAGGTGTTTTTTTTGCGCTGGAATCGGATTCATCGGAAAAACTGCCTCCATCAAAAACGAGGAAGACCTCCCTCGCATGGAAAAAGTTCAAAGAAAAAAATATTTTTGGGAAGAAGAGCGATCTGGCCTATATCAGCGGCGATGATTATTCCCGTGAGAAAGAGCGGGTAATTCTCCCTCTCTGGTTATTTCTTCTGACAGAAACACCTTTTGCCCCAAACATCGTCAAGGTCACGCCACAACAATCAAAAATCCCCACTGAGGAGGGAATGTCGTCTGTTGAAACCAACAATCAAGTGAGGAGGGGCATCATGGAAGCCTTTGAAAAGGAAAAAACCATGCAGGGCATTGTAGGCCTGATTGACATGGTGAACTTTGCGGGACAATCAAACAAGCTTGGCCCCGCAAAAACGCAGCAGGTAGTCCCTTACTTTGAGAACGAGGCAGAACGCATTATCACCGCCCGCAATTTCAGTGTCATCAAAAAGCTTGGCGACGCAATTCTTTTTTTCGGGGAAAACCCCGCCGATTTCACCAATCTTTTTCTCGACCTGTACGTGAAGGAAAGAATTCCTCCCCGTTACGGATTTACCCTCAAACTTCGCATGACGGCGCATTCGGGGTTTTTCACCCTTGTCAGGGACGCTGACGGCAAGGTGGATCTCATCGGTTCAAACACCACCAAAACCTTCAGACTGGAAAAACATGCGAACCCATGGGAGTGCCTGGTAACAAATCCTCTTTATCAGGGACTTTCCCGTTTTCTCGAACAGCAAAATGTCCTTTCCGTCATGGAGAAAACACCTCCCCTGAAGGGATTCGAGATTTTCGGCGATGGTGAGACAGCCTATCGTCTTATTCCTCCGGTTGAGCGGGAGGACGGCTCTCTTTGCGGGGGGCGTTACCGGAAATACCGGGAGGAGCTGAGCATCAATGTACAAACCATTCCCATATTTATCAATCTCTTTGATGAGATCAGCATGGAGGACAACTTCATCAACCTCGCCCTTTCCAAGGAGTGGCAGGGCAAGTCAGGCAGAGGAAGGTTCAGGATCCCCACCAAGACCGATGAGTTGATGACAGTCCGTGACAAGGGGGAGCGGGAAAGGGAGTTGTGCGAGGATTCCGGTTCCATCTCCGCCAAGGATGTTTTTCATCTTTTCAACAAGGGGCTGATATTTGGCTTTCCGGGAGCGGGAAAAACCACGGTGCTCCGCCATTTCACTTTTCTCTGTTTTGAGGAAAGGGAAAATCCTCCATTGCTTTTTGTGAACTGTCGGGACGTGCTACCGGAAAACATTGTTCCTCTCTGTAAAAGGGACGGTATGCAACCCGACTCCCCGGAGGCAGCCCTGAAGCTCATGGTACTTTCCGCCCTCTACCCTTCCCAAAAAGTCGCAGATATTGGCGAAGAGGGTTTCATGGAAGTTGAGACTGCCTTCGATGAAATCTCCGATGCATGGAGAAAACGGGAGGCCATTATTTTCCTTGATGCCCTTGATGAGACCCCCACCGAGGAAATACGGGAGCAGGTTTATTCCCTCACCGCCCACCTGATGCAGGAGGTGACGGAGGCGGAAAGGACAGATCAAAAAAGAGAAAACCGGGTTTTCCTTACCTCACGCCCTGGCGAGTTCCCCCGGATATCCACGATGCCGGAACCGGTTTTTAACGTCAAGGCCATTGATCTTGGTGACATACAGCGGATGGCCAGCTTTCTCTATCGCTACGAGCCTGATGAGACAAAGGAGTTCCTTGACTCTTTCACCGCATCCCCCTGGGTAAGGGAGATCACCGGAACCCCCTTAACGGCGATGTTGATGCTGGTTTATTACGAAACAATGGGGAGGTTCGGGCTACGCTACGACTGTTATGACCTCCTCCTCAAGTTCATCCTGAAACGGGTCTGGATGATGCTGAAGAAAAAGGAGTTTGGCGCAAGCTTCAAGGATGTTCCCTACTACCTCAAGGAATCATCGCAGGAGGGGTTTCTCGACAAGTTCCCCCAGCTCAGGCAACAGTATGACGCACTTTCCAGCCTCTCATGGGATTGCCTCTTCGACCCGGTGGAGGGGGAATCCTTCCGCTCGGTGGAAAAAGGTGAGATTATTCGATCTTTCCGGCAATTCCTTCTTGACGAGGCGAAGGATGAGGGAAGAACCTTAGGTGAAGGGGAGGCGGACAAAACTGTCAATGAGTGGATGAAAGACTTTTGCAGGGAACATCTGCTGATACCTGCGGGACATGAGGAATATATCTTCCTGCACTCAACTGCGATGGAGTTCCTTGCCGGACGATGGATGGAGCTGAACCTCGACAAGCACAAAAACCGGGTGAGAAGTTTCATGGCGGCTATGGTAAGGACGGGAAATCAACGGGGACTGGAATCGCTGCCGATCCTGTGCGGAAAAAACTGGAAAACCGGACACAAGGTGCTGGGGCTATTACAAACCGTCCTGGAGGGGGAGAATGAACCATTTGGCATCGCCTACCGTTGCCTTGTCGAGACGGAGCGGGCGGAAAAGCGGGCACTGGACGCATTGAGGATTCAGCGCAACAACCAGGCAGAAAGAAAAAATATTGAAAAAAGCGGTGGTTCCCGCACCTTTATTTATGAGGGGTTGAGAAAAACCTTCGAGGCATTGGGAAAATCCTCCCTTGAGGAACTGAAAATCGGGGAACTACCGGGAAAAC
>JADGAW010000193.1 GCA_015231815.1 Nitrospinota bacterium | reverse complement strand
TGCCGCAAGTGCAGCTAGAATCGTTATATGATAAAAGCGTAGAGCACAGGAGAGAATATAGACTTCATCAATGAGATTTGCAGTTGTACTGGGAGAGCATATATCGCTTATATTATCAGAGCCAAGGCGAACATGAACTCCGGCAGCAATTAATTCCAGAATTCTTGGTATGCTATTGTACGTTGGGGTATTAACCGGACGTAGCTGTCGCATCCCGATTGCTGCTGAGGGACAACATATGACGCCTATATTGCATTCTAATAAACCATTAACTAACTTCTGAAATCGTAATTCATCATATGTTGAAGGAGAAATCATATGAACCGCCCATATCTTTGGCTCTTCTCCTGCTTTACCAAAGAAACCGTTTTCCTGAACAATATGAATTAACTGTTCAGTTCCCGATTCGCTCGGCTCATTTCTTTGGTCTGTGTGTACATGTACCATACAATTATGTTTCTGCGCAAGCTCGAGTATTCGTATACAATGTTCTTTAAATCCTATATGCTCCGGGTAATCATCAATATCGTCTGCTTCAGGTAAAGAACCAATAAAATCAGCTTGACTTACCCCCTCTTCGAAAATTTCCCATCGTTTTGGGTCAGAATCTTTAAAACCAAACGGTGAGTATGCTCCGATACGCAGGTCAATTTTTCCGGTTCTTTCCAACTTAATCTTTTTCATGATTTGGAGTGCATGTAAGCCAACATTATCAGCTGTAACATCAACCATGGTATCAGCCCTTTTTGTTCCACAGGCTTCCATTTCATTCAGATAATAAGAAATTCTTTTGTATAAATCTTCTTCCTTATATGCAAGACTATTATGGATGACATTTATTAAGTTATGTTTTGCACAAAGTGAAATATGGGAGTTGTGTAAAACTTTGTATCCAATTTCTTCGAAATATATGTCATTAAACGTTCCGGCACGATCCAGATGAAGATGGGCGTTAAACATGTCCCCCTCCTCTTTAATGCATTTGATGAGCTCTTTGTAAAAGGTTGTATAGTGTGTCTCTTTTAGATCCTTTTCTTTCATTTTTTCGTTGTCTGTTTTTTATAACGATATCACTTCCCTAAATAATATACATTCTTTTCTGTAATGGCTTTGAACCTTTTTCCTGAAACCATGTAATTCCTTCGTCAATTAAATCAATATCTACTATTCTCATTTTATATTTCTTCTTCGGTGCTGTTATTTTATGTGAAATTTCTATACTCTTTCCTGGAAGTACTTCTTCTACTATTTCTGAACATCCGTCGATTCCACTTCTATAAATATGAGCATCTTTTTTCCAACGATTGGCAAGTTTAATACCGCTCTTTTTAGATGGCAGCCACGTTATTTTACTTAGGTTTTTCACTTTTACAACTATTTTTATTGTTTTCCCGGGAGAAAGAAAACGGGGTATATCTGCTGTTATTTCAGCAGCATAATCTTCTTTGTTGAGTTTTTGTAAGCTTAGGGGATTGATTTGTTTCGGAGATACTCTCTTTTCTCCGGCTAACTTGATTTCTTCCTGTACGTCTTTTACGACATTTTCGATGTAACCTTTTTGATAAAAATAATCATGTTCAAAATCATATTGGTAGAGAGAAAGTTTTCCTGAATATAATTTTGACCAACCCATTTCGGGTTGCGTATAAAAATAATAGGGGTTGTATTTACATCCTGGAGCTACAAAATAGGCAATTCTTCCATCATAGGGTTTTGGAATGAATACGTCCTGAAGGCATAGAAGTGGGACTTCAATATTTTTATTTTTGAGGAGTTTAGCCATTGAGAAAGCGATTTTAGCTCCCTCGCAAAACCCTCCCAGAAGATACGGACCTTCCGGTTTAATTTCCCTCATCTCTTTAATGTAATAACGTGCTAAAAGATCAATGGTATCTTCTGTTCTTTTCTTGATTTTTATGAGGGATCTCATCCCATATACTGGTTGGTTGTTGCCTAGACATCTCGAAAATTCTTCAAATTCTTCGTAGCAGTTGATTATCCAAAAGATTGGCTGTTCAGAACCAAGGGTGTTTTTTCCAACAATTAATGAATCGTTTGAATGACGTTCACCTTTCCAACCTAGGAGATATTTAGTCATAACTTGACGTATTTCTTCTGGAAGAATGATGTCCTGAACTGATTTTTCCGGGGGCTTATTTATTCCCAACGTTTCAACGTATTGGGAAAATGCCGACAAGGTGGGAAAGTTAAAGAGGGATGCAACGTGAACCTCCATTCCTTTTTTTTCTTCCAATTCATGAATAAAGGTAAATGCTTTCAGGGAATCGCCACCCAGATCAAAGAAATTATCGTCCATGCCAACCTTTCTTACACTTAACGCTTTTTCCCACATTCCAGCCAAAAGTTCAGCTGTTTCTCCTTCTGGTTTTTTGTAAGTTGCTTCAGTCTTTTCTTGTATTGACTCACTGTACATCTCTTTAAGTTTCCATCGCAAAAGTTTTCCTCCGACAGTTCGAGGGAGCTCCTCGCAAAAGAAGACCAGTCTTGGAATTTTGTAATAAGACATACGCTCTTTACAGTAGTCGATAATTTCTTTTTCCTCTATATTTGATGTACGTTTCTTTACAACAGCAACAGCAACCTCTTCACCAAGTGATTCATGAGGGAAAGCGAATGCAGCTGCATCATTAATGTTTGGATTTTCGGTAATAATGTCTTCGATTTCACGGGGAGAAATCTTTTCGCCACCACGGTTAATGATTTCCTTTATTCTTCCACTTAGACAGAGAAAAGCTTCTTGGTCTAGCCATCCTTCGTCACCGGTTTTCAACCATTCTCCAATAAAAAGGTTGTTATTTGATTCATCTTCAAGGTAGCCTCTTGTTACTGTGGGTCCTGAAACAGCAACTTCTCCTTTTTGTCCAATTGGAGCAGAGTTTCCTGAAGCATCAATAATCGTTACCTTTGGACCAAAAGCTTTTCCTACGCAACCTGTTTTGTTATTAGGGTTTGATAGCGGGTTACTTGTTATTAGTCCGGCAGTTTCGGTCATTCCATACATTTCAATAACTGGTGCTTTAAAGAGTTCTTGTGCTGTATGAGATAAATTTTCCTGTAAGGGAGAGGATACTGAACGAATAAATCGTAATGATGAATTCTTTGCAATTAAACCATTTTCTTTTTCTTTACTCAAAGAGACTATCTCGCTGATTATTGCTGGAACTCCTTGAAACCATGTGACTCTGTTACGTTTGAGGGTTCTATAAAAACTTCTTCCGGAAATTTCTTCTGCGAAAACCACCGAGCCACCTGTTGAAAGGGGTACAAGAAATAAGTCGATCAATCCTCCCACATGGTAGGTGGGCAACATATGTAAACAACAGTCTTGAGGAGTCAATTCCAGTGATTGTGCAATATTATTCATTGAAGCAATAATGTTTGCATGTGTGAGTGGCACTATTTTAGGTTTTGATGTTGTTCCTGAAGTGTGAAAGAGAATTGCGTCATTATCTTGTATCTTATTACTTGGATTCCTTCGAGATTTGTTTTCTCCAAAAAGATGGTTAATTTCTCGAGATAATGAGTCAAAGTAAAGTCCGGTTAATCCGAGTTCTTTTGCAACAGTAATTGCAGTATTGCTCTTATCATCAGAGAGTACCGTATCGATACCACAACGAGTAAAGATTTCATAAAACTCACTGTAAGTACTGTTAGAGTCCAGAGGAAGGCAACATGTAATGGTCGTTACAGAAAGAGATAAGCAAGCAGCAGTTTTTCTATTATGGGAAATAATACAAACTTTGTCTTTTGTTTTCAGTCCATGACTTCTCAGTGATGCAGCATATTTCTCAACAAGTTCTACAAGCTTTTTATAATCATATTCTTTCCCCTGTTCATCAATAATAGCTAATGCAGTAGGGTTCTTTTCTGCTTGTTTTTTAATTAATTTGAAAATATCGTCCATTGAGATACCTGAAATAATTTTTACCTTTTATTAACTATTCGATTGGGTAGCCAAGCTTGGTCAGCAAGTCCTCGTAGTTTTCATTAAATGTTTTATGTAAAGCTGGTGTAAAGTATTTTCTCCATTGACCACTCGAAGGGTTCCTGATATGTTTTGATTTACCTTTTCTTTTTGAAACGCTATATTTTTTTGCGTAACTTTTACCTCTTATTTTTGCCCAAAAAGGAACTTCATAAAAATCAAATATATCCTGAAAACACTTTACCTGATCATTCATGATATCTTCATACCTGAAAGTTTTAATTCTTTCATCGTTATCTGGCCATTGAAGCATGCTTTCGAAATGGTATTTCCGGAATTCTATTTCAGCGAGAAGTCCTTCCTCGAGAGAAACATTATTGAGATATTGGGCAAAGGTCATGCCTTTTGGCAACGATTGTGGTACATTACCATTTACGATTGCCCAATCAATATTGGTTGGCTCATAATGATCACACCAATCCTCACCTGAGCGTTTATGGTAAAAATAACCTGAAATAATTAAATCTCTCGGATCACGTATGAACCGTGTAATTTTGATGTCTTCAAAATTGTCCGGATTAATATATGCTCCACTTATGGAAGAAATTGTATATTCGCTACAATCAAGGTTAAATTCATTTAAACGGTGATAAAAATGACGATATGTTCCTTTAAATGGTTTGATATATTTAACTATTTTGCTAAAGACCTCACGAAAATACATCGTTAAACATTTATGATAGCCACAATGAACTCGTACTGTTCCCTTGATTTTTTCAGGAGGAGAGAACTCTTCAGTTTGTATGGATAAACGTTTT
>JADGAW010000192.1 GCA_015231815.1 Nitrospinota bacterium | reverse complement strand
GTCGTTCTGTATCAATTTTGCTTGCTTTTCTGATAACTTTTCTCAATTTTTGTTTATTGTCAACAGCTGACCTTTTCGGGGTCGATACTATACCAAAAGCCTCTTCATTTTCCGATGAAGTTACAATTACCGGATCTCCCACAACAGGGTTAAAACAATCAACCTCAAACTGTTCTATCAGTCCGACCTCGTTTGTTTTAATTCCAACCACATACGATTTTTCCATATTTATTTACCCTCTATCAAGGATTTCCTTAAATTTAATATTCATGATATCTAACAGCAAATGGGTATTGAGATTATATTTGAGATCAACCCTGATTCTATCAATCATCCAAACGAGGGAGGTTATTACTTCATGGCTGAATTTCCTGCTCAGAACCGCAAAAAAATCTTCCGAGAAAAAGCCTTTTTCCCGTATTTCATTTTTCCAGCTTTCAGCAATAAATTTGGAAATAATTAGTTGAAGAAACCATAAGAATTTTTCAAGCCTTACAATATCAAACTCTTTTGCATATCTCTCCATCATCACGTATCGCTCCGTTACCCTTGGAGTGAAAAAGAGATGAAGAAAGTTAATTGCATCATCCATGATTGATGAAACTTCCTCATAATCAGTTGTCAAGGAATTTCCTATCGAACCCATCGAAACGAAGGCTATTATATCAGCTTTGTCTTTGCTTACTCCCCTATTGGTCAAGAAACTGTTTACCTCATGTTCCGGCAAATTATAGAATTTAATTGTTCGACATCGGGAGCGAATTGTAGGAAGAAGCTTTTTAATTAATGGCGTAACCATAAAAATAACAACATTATCCGGGGGCTCCTCAAGGGTTTTAAGCAGAGAGTTTGCTGATTCCTCGTTCATCATATCCGCATAATCCACAATACCAACCTTATACTTTCCAATATACGATTTCGAAAAAATAGTGTTTTGAAAAGCTCTGACATCATCGACAAGAATCAGAGGATTTTTCTTTCTCTTACCATTTTCATCTTTCCAGGCTGGCTGCAAGAGCTCAATATCCGGATGAGTTGTGGAAATTTTCATTAGCCCATTCTCATCAACTATGGTAAATTTCAAACAACTTTCACAGAAACCACAGGCATCATCTTCACCGGGAGAGAGACAATTAATATAACGGGCACAGAGTAAAGCGGTCATTTTCTTCCCAATTCCGTTCGAACCGCTTAGAATATAACTCTGGGCAAGATTCCGCTGAAGAATATCTTTCTTTAAAGCCTCAACCTGCTTTTTATGACCAATTATTTGAGAGAAATACATAGACAATACAAAGAGTGAAAATTAGAGTGTAATTTTATCGCAAAAACTTCTTTGTCTCTAAAAAATTGGTAGGGGGAGAGAGAAAACTGCTATGGGGATATTTGAGGAGAACTATTCATCTCCCAGACTTATAGCCGGAAGCTTTACCGTTCCATCACCGAGCTTTGGTTTAATTTTTTTCTTTTGTAACAAAAGGTTACCCTTTTCGTCAATGTCCATATCAGTTTTGTCAATGGCAATTTCAATTCTTCTGTTAAGGCTTCGGTTTTTTTCATTAATATTAACCACAAGTGGATGATGCTCTCCGTAGCCATAGGCAGACAGTCGTTTTGGATCTATTCCGACCATGCTTGTTAAATATTTAACAATGTTAATTGAGCGGTAAACTGACAGTTCAAGGTTTGAGTTAAAGTATTCTGATTTCACCATCGTATCATCTGTATGCCCAAGAATTTTTATCTTTGCCTTACTTTCCTTTAACTTTTGCCCCAGCGCAAAGAGAATTCGTTTCGATTCTTCTGTCAAGGCTGTTGAACCTGACTTAAACATAAGTTTGTCGTTAATTCGTATAACAAGCCTGCTTTTTTCATCGTTAACCTCTATGCCAAGCCTTTTTAGTTTTTCCCTCTTTAATCTGAGGTTATCCTGAACCCTGTCTTTTTTGGCAGCACCGTCAGTATTTTTATAAAAACCTATTGATTCGTCATGAATTCCTTTTTCCTTGTTATGAACCATTGTTCCCTGTTCACGAGTGTCATCCCTCATTACCACCGATTCCAATAGCCGCTCTACATAGGTTGGAGAAAAGGTTAACTCTGGAACAACCGGCAACATTTCCGGCTCATAAGCAGATTCTTCTGCAGCTCCCAGAATTCCAAGTCCCCCCTGCATAAGGTTAAATGAACTTTCAATTGACTGACTATCCAAGGTTCTCATAGTCAAAAGCATTACAAAGAAGGTCAGCATGAGAGTAAGAAGGTCGGAGAAGGTCACCATCCATGCATCGGGGTCCATGCCATCCACAACAACTTTTACTTTTTCTTTTTCTTCTCGTTCTTCGAGTTCGTCTTCCTCTTCAGCCATTTTAGATTTTGGTTGATGTTAATACAATTTCAATTCTTCTGTTTGTTGCCCGACCTATTGAGGTTTTATTGGTAAAAATAGGTTTTGTATCAGCAAAACCTGCTGCTGCCATTCTTTCAGGCTTTACTCCCTCTTTAATAAAGTAAAGAATTGTGTTTACCGCTCTGGAAGCAGAAAGTTCCCAGTTGCTGGGATATCTTGCACTATGCATTTCCGTGTTATCGGTGTGACCTTCCACATAAACATGCCTTTTTGATTCTTTAATTATCTCTGCAATTTTGCTGAGGATAGGAAAAACTCTTTTGTTGATTTTCACCTGACCGGGTGGAAACATCAAGGTATCTTTAATCATAAAAACAAGTCCTCTATCATCTTCATAAAGAGTAATATCATCCCCAAGATTATTTTGCGTAATGTATCCATCCAACTGCTTCAGAATGAACATCATTTCCTGAGAATCCTTAGTAAGAGCGGGAAGATTTAAAAGAAACGTTCCTTGGGTAATTTGTAAAGCACTTCCTGTTTGCAGGTTTCCGAAACTTCCTTTGAGCCCTCGTTGCAGCATAACTTTCTTGGTAGCGTTTGGGACAGAGATTGCCACGAGAAGGATGAAAAATGCAAGCATAATCATACTGAGGGCAGTAAAAAGGACGATAAAACCATCCTTTGGCTTTGGGACTTTTTTAATCTTAACCTTAGCCATGATTAGTCAAATTGAGAGACTCTTTTTCCGGGAGGAACAAAAACATTTAATTTCTGTTCGATTATTCTGGGGTTTTCCCCTGCAATTACTGCAAGGATTCCAGCTTTTGTCAGTTCCATAATCAAAACTTCCTCCTTACTTCTTTTCTTAAGCTTAACGGAAAGAGGAGTAAAGATAGCGTTCGCCATAATTGCACCATAGAAGGTGGTAATAAGAGCAACCGCCATAGATGGACCAATTGCGTTAGGATCTTCCATATTTTGAAGCATAAGAACCAACCCAATGAGGGTTCCAATCATTCCAAATGCCGGGGACAGTGCAGCCAGAGTTCCCATAATATTTGCTCCGTCATCATGTCTTTCCTTTACATAATCAATTTCCGTTGTTAAAACATCCTCAATTGCCTGTGGGTCAATTCCATCAACGGCAAAACGAAAACCTTTTTGCATAAAATCATCTCCCATACTATCAAGGTGACTTTCTAGTCCAAGAATTCCATCCTTTCTTACCATTCCGGCATATTCGATAATTTTTGCAATTCTTTCCCCTTCATCATGAACTTTGGCAAAAACAGTATTTTTCACAACACCAATAGTATTAATAACGTCAGCAAGAGGATAGCTAATGAGTGCTGCCCCCAAAGTACCTCCGGCAACAATAAGAGCTGATGCCGGATCAACAAAAATAAATATAGAGCCTTTGGTCATAATTGCACCAATAATCAAACCAAAGGCAAGCACTGTACCGATTACCGTTGCGATATCCAATGTTTTCTCCTTATTAATTCACATTATAAACAGGTTTTTTCACCTTAGAAAAGACTTTTTTTTGACATTTGCAAGTTCAATGCCTTTATTGATGTTGGTTTTTTGTAAGGTTGAAACGTAAAACCTTCTAACAATTTACCGGCATTGCCTGTTTTTTAATTTCTTCGTACAATTGATTGTTTCTTTTATGCTTAAGAAATTGATGAATATTCTTTTTTTCTATCTTTTTTGTGAGAATTCCTCCCAACAGGCTTGGTTGAATATTCTCGGCATGTTCTATTTTTGCTCCCATCGGACTAAAATTATAGACCCGTTTTCCAGAATCCTTGATTAACGCTTCAATTGTCCTAAGATATTCATATAAGTTTTGATGGGTTGCAACCTTGCCTCCAAAGGCATCCTGTGTTGATACAAGTTTTTTACGAATTATATATCCTTCTGCACTATAAACGTTGCTTACTTTAGCATAAGCCATTAAATAGGGAAAAGAGCTGTCAAGGCCAGTCAGAACAATTGTTTCGCATCCCATTTGAACTGCTGCATCAAGGGCAAAACAGGAAACAGAGCCACCGGCTTTTGTTGTTCCCAAATCTGAAATACCTTTAATCCTTCGAGCATAAATATTTTCTTCCTGAGTTAAGAAAATTTTATCTCCTTTATATTTTCTTAATAAGGCATGGCAGGAAATTGGAGTTACGATCATCGGAACCGATTCATTTAAAAGAGAGCTTAAATGCTTTAAAACTGCCATTTGAGGATCAATCGAAACAATATAATCCGGAGTTATTCCAACACGCTTCAGTGCCAAAAAGGCTGAATCAACAGCGAAAATAACCGCTTTACCTTTGAATTGGCAAAGAAAAGGGAGGGTAACATCGAGAGATGGACCTGCCCCGACAATTATTACCGGCAATCCTTTAAGGGAATTTCTTAAAGACTTTATAC
>JADGAW010000191.1 GCA_015231815.1 Nitrospinota bacterium | reverse complement strand
TTCCTCTTGGGTAGAGTTCCTTCTTGCTCCAAGAGTAAGGTAAAAATCCTTGCCGCGAGGTTGCATTGTTCGGGTCTGTTAATTAGGTGCAGTCTTAATTGTCCTGCCTGTCGGACAGGCATTTCTTATGCGAGTGAAATCAAGAGTAAATGCTCTCAACCTCTACAATCTCAACCTCGTAGGAGGGCTTTCTGGGTGGGGATATTCTTACTACATCCCCCTCTTCCTTGCCAAGAAGGCTTCGAGAAAGAGGAGTGTATACGGAGATAATGTTATTCTTTGGATCTGCTTCCAGTTCACCGAGGATTTGATACTCTATCTCCTCGTCTGTATCGAGATTCAAAAGGGTAACCTTCTTGCCAACCCGAACGGAGGAGTCCTCAGAATAATCAATGTCGTCAATAATTACGGAATCGGAAAGAAAGCTGTGGACGCGTCCCTCTTCGGCACTCAGATTTCGCTGTTTTTCAAGTGCTGCGTGATATTCAGCGTTTTCCCTTAAATCACCATGAGCCTTTGCAACCCTGATTTCATCCGCCACGCCGCTCTTTTCCTTCTGAATTTCCTGAAAACGTAATTCCTGCTTTTCGCGTGAAGCTCTGGTGAGGTAGTTAGTTCTTTTGGCATCCATTATTCAATTAATTAGGTATTTGATATTTTCTTCCTTGCTGGGTTCCGTCGGCTTTCATTTCAGCCTCAATTCTGTTCATGATGCCCATTTTCGAGAGGGAAAGCCTTGGCGCGACAAGAAAGCCGGCGTTGCAGTCGCCCGTCAGTCGATGTATTTTCTGGTCAGGTCTTAAATTTTCTACAAACAAAATAGTTTCCTGAACTGTGTCATCAAGGCTTCTGAGGGCAAATGAGCCATTATTATACAACTTTTCAAAGGGGGTGTTTTTCACGACATGAAAATGGTGTAGCTTGACTCCATGAACTCCCTGAAGCCGAGCCATCTCCTGAGCAGTGGCGGCAATATCTTCGGTGGTTTCCCCAGGAATTCCGGTGATGAGATGCACACAGGTCTCAACATCACATGCAGAGATTCGATCAATACAATCAATGAAATTGGAATAAGGATGGTTCCTCCCCAGAAACCGAAGACTTTTTTCGTGAATCGATTCAAGTCCGATTTCTAGAAGAAAATAGGTCTTTTTCCCGTACTCCTTAATAAGCTCCAACATTTCTTCCGAGAGTGTGTCCGGTCGTGTTGAAATTGCAATACCCACGACCCCCTCAAAAGAAAGAGCTTCATCAAAAGATTCCCGTAACCGTTCAGTCGTCTCCATAGTGGAAGTGTAGGCCTGAAAATAGACGAGAAACTTACAGCCCTTTTTCTTCTTATGGTATTTTTCTGCCCCCTCCTGAAGCTGCTGATGGATGTTTCTGCTGCTGTCCGCCTGAGACGGCATGAAGCTATCTGGATTGCAATAGTAGCAGCCGCCCTTTTCCCTATCCGATTTACTACGATGAGGACATGATTGTCCAAGGTCAATGCAAAGTTTGTAGACCTTAGCTCCAAAGAGCTGCTTCAAGCTTTCTGAATACTTGTTGTAGAGAGGTAAGCCCATTTTCATCATTGAAATAAAAGAGGTCTAAGGAATTTCTTGAGAATAAGAATGTCACAGACATGCTTCAAGAGCAGTAGAAACTAAAGGCAAGGTTTCACCGCTTATCTCCGAAAATAGGGAGATACTTGCCCCTTTGTTTCGTTTTATAGTAACCAGTTAAGGGTAAAATCAAAAGCTTCTGACTTTTCCGTTAACCGTTAACGGTCAAGCGTAAACAATTTGCGGAATTTATATATACAAAAAAAGTGTAAATCATTCTTAACCCAAGGAAAATACATTTCCGCATAGACACTAAGGATTCTTTACGAAATGACGCTTTTGGGTAACTTTTTAATTTCAGGGTAAATATATCAATTATTGTAGGATGAGGTCAGGTCTTCTAGACTTCAGTCACGAGGGGAAGTGTAAACAATTCTAGAAGTCTATTCAAAGAAAGTAAACTATTGCTAAAAAGACTTTTTGGATACTCATACCCTTCAGACACAATATTTATGCCTGTAACAGAGAGATTCGATGCATTCATCCCTTCAGATAGTACCCGTTTTCCTTTAACAATGCATTGACTTCATCTTTATTGCTCGTTGGAATGGCAATATGAATATGTGGTTTCCCTGCACCTCCTGACATGAGAACTCCGAAGTCAAGAAGCTCATTGAGGAGTTCCCTTTCTCTTGCCTCAATAATAGGAACTCGTTTCTCATACATTGAAGCTTCTTGCAGATTACCAACGGTGCAGAAAACAGGATGTTTTTCCTGAAACGTAAAACCATACTGTTTAAGAAGCTCTTCCGCCTTGGCGACATAGTCCATCGGAACATGAAAATGAGCATGAATATAAACCTTCTCGTCTGAAATTGAACATCCCAATGCACTTAACTTTTCACGCAAATCATTTGAGATTGCTTCAACTTCTTTTACCGCTATATACCATTCGAAATTGCTGTCCATAGTAACCTCCTAGTTAATCATCAATAGGCAGAACATGTGTGGAGAATCCTTCTTGCGTTACAGTCATTATAGTACCAAAGAAGGCACGAATGATTGTTTTTGCTATCAAGAAGACTTTCATTTTTGACCAAAAATAGTTATTTATTGAGGGTTCCCCCTTCGGAGAGACCATTCATGAACCTCACTGAAATATTTTGGGTTATTGTCGAGGAAGATTCCTTCTTGTTGTAATCCCCAAATATCTTTATCGGGGATTGAGAAGAAAAAAATTTCTCCTCTTAGGCAGAAGTCAGAGGGATGAAATCAATCTTCAAAAATGAGGAAACAAATTATTACACCTTTCACACCAAAGGAAATGTTCCCGAACTTGATATTCAGAAGCCTTTTCAGAGAACGCCGAGGAGTTTGGGGTCGTAGGGAGGGAAAGCACTTTTAAGGGAATTTTTCGACCACATGTTGGCGTTTTGGTATCCTTTAGAGCCTCTGCCTTTATAAGCTGTGTTTGAATAGAAGAAGCATGAGAATCGGCTCAGGAGAAGTAAACCTACCATTTCCGATTATCTAATATGATCCAGACTCTTCAAGACCTATCCAGTCGATTTATGTTTTACATCAACTTGTAGCCTAATAAAAATTCGTAAGAGCCTAAAAACGACTTTCCTCTGTATAGTCAGTAAATCCCTCTTGAAGTATAATTTTGGTATGAAACCTTATCAAAGCTTCAAACGAATTTTTCTCAGATTTATTGAGTCTGACCCTTCAAACCTTGACGTTTCCCTTCGTTCAAAACTTTTTCTCTACAGTTTTCTCTATATCGGCATAATATTTTCGGGATATGCTGCGGCAAGAGCTGGCAACCTTGCCGACTATGGAGGCGGAAGATGGCTTTATTACTCACAAAAAATACTAAACGGTGAAATTCCTTTTCTTGATTTCACCCTTGATCAAGGACCGTTACTGGCTTACCTCTTTGCTTGTTTTTTTTCAATACTTGGTAAAAACCTCTTTGCCCTCCAGCTAGCACTAAACCTTATATTCCCTCTTTTTGCCTTCATTCTTTATCATTTAATTTCCCTTGAAAGCTTCCGAGATTATCGGTTTCGCTACGGTTTTCTTTGCATGGTATGGCTACTCAATCTTTCATATTTACCTTCCCTTCCAGCTATTGCTGTTCCAGCAGGAATTCTTTCTGTCATTCTATTGGTGAGGGGCTGGAAATGGGGAAACTACTATCGACTTATTGGTTCAGGGATTATTTCAGCACTCCTTCTCTACACTGATCCCTATATTGGAGTTTGCGTCTTTGTAACAAATATTTTCATTATTGCCACGGTTTTTCTTTTCATTGATATTCCCTTTAACCGTCGATTTTTAAAGTTCCTGATACTGTTTATCTCCTTTTGTGTCGGCATTGCATTCGTTAACCTAATCTTCTACAACTCTGATGCTGCTGCACATTATGCAACCCATTTCAAAGCATTGTATCTGGATTCCTGGGTTTGGTATCTGGGAACCCCCTTATCAAGCCATATTCTATATGGTCTTTTTTTTCTGATATTTTTTACTCATCTTTCAATTTATTATTTTCGAATTGATCGACAACGAGAAAAATTCAGTCGTTTTCTCCCTCTTTTTGCCGTGATTATTTTTGCATTCCTTAGTTTCTACTCGCTTTTTTATCAATCTCATAGTCACCATTTTTTTACTTGGTTTCCAACGATTTTCACCGTATTTTTCCTCTTGATGGAGCGATATTTCATACTTGCAATACCTCATGCATTCAATGCAAGCGCATTTCGCCTAAAACTTTCCTCACTACTGCCAAAGTTACGAAGCTTTCAACTATTAGGAAATGAGAATTTTGCGATTATTAGTGCCATGCTTTTCTTCCCTCTCGTGCTTTTTCTTTTCGTTGTTGGTCCCTATTCAATTCATCGCACTTCTGTTAGCAAATTCATTCTCACATCATTTTCCTCAGTTAAGGATGTAGAGGGAAATAAGTCAATAGACCATATGAGATTCAATAATAAGGAAGGTGTCTGGATGAATACCACTGAACTAATTTATCTGGAACAACTCGAAGACTATCTAAAGCTTAATGTCAAACTTTACGAAGAAGCAGTCTTTCTTCCCCAGAGCCTCTATGGCTCGATAGCTGGTTTTGAAAACAAAAGCCCATTCTATTCATTTGAAAACACCTTTCTTCGAGAGTATAGAGAAAAACTTTTACAGCGATGGGAACATTTCAAGCCTGCCTACGTAATAATCGA